>JAEYTN010000074.1 GCA_023433985.1 Pseudomonadota bacterium
CTTCTACGGCATGCAGACGCCCAAGGCGTTCCGCCAATGGGCAGCGGCAGTGCCGGACGGCTTCGTCTTCGCGGTGAAGGGCCCGCGCTACCTCACCCACATGCTGAAGCTCACCAAGCCCGAGCCGCCCCTCGCCAACTTCTACGCTTCCGGCCCGCTGGCCATGGGTGACCGTCTCGGCCCCATCCTCTGGCAGTTCCCCGAGCGCTTCCGCTTCGATCCCGACCGCATCGAGGCCTTCTTCCGCCTCCTGCCGCGCGATACGGCCGAGGCCGCCGCGCTCGCCCATCGGCACGACCACCGCCTCAAGGCGCCCGCCGACTACGGCGACGGTCCCGTCCGCCCCCTGCGGCACGCCATGGAAATCCGCCACGAGAGCTTCCGCGACCCCGCCTTCATCGGCCTGCTCCGCGGTTACGATGTCGCGCTCGTCTGCGCCGACACCGTGGATTGGCCGTTGCTGATGGATGTGACCGCGGACTTCGTCTACTGCCGCCTCCACGGCTCCGTCGAACTCTACAATTCCGGCTATACCGACGCCGAGCTCGACACCTGGGCCGCGCGGATCCGCAACTGGTCGCGCGGCCGCGCCACCGACGGCAACTTCGTCACCGGACCGACCGACGACGGCAAATCCCGCGACGTCTTTCTCTTTTTCGACAACACCGACAAACTGATGGCGCCCGGCGACGCGCGCGCGCTAATGCGAAGGCTCGGCATCGAGTGGGAGGCAGGCGATGACAGGGACGATCCGGCTGGGCACCGCAGGGTGGGTGTATGAACCCTGGCGCGACAACTTCTACCCCAGGGGCCTGAAGCAGAAGGACGAGCTGAGCTACACCTCCGCCCGCCTCGGCAATATCGAGATCAACGCCACCTTCTACTCGCACCAGAAAGCAGCCAGTTTCCAGAACTGGGCCGCCGCCACCCCCGACGGCTTCGTCTTCTCGGTGAAGGGCCACCAGTTCGTCACGCACATCAAGCGGCTGAAGGATGTCGAGCTCCCGCTGGCCAACTTCTTCGCCTCGGGCGTGCTGGCGCTGGGCGAAAAGCTCGGCCCCTTCTGCTGGCAGCTGCCCGGCAACAGCAAGTACGACCCCGAGCGCATGGAGACCTTCCTCGGGCTCCTCCCCCACACGCCCGAGGCCCTCCTCGCGCTGGCGGGCAAGTCCGAGGGCCTGAAGAACGAACCCTGGCTCGACGCGACCGGGGTGACCAAGGTCCGCCACGCGATCGAGGTGCGGCACGAAAGCTTTGCCGTCCCCGGCTTCATCGAGCAGCTGCGTGCTCACAATGTCGCGCTGGTGGTCGCCGACACCGCCGAGTGGCCCTACATCGACCAGACCGCCGATTTCGCCTACGCCCGCCTGCAGGGCGCTCCCGGCGCCGAGGCCTATACGCCCGAACAGCGCGCCATCCGCGGCACCTGGCTCAAGGCCTGGGCCGAAGGCCACCCCGTCGCCGACGGCCCCTATGTGACCGGCCCCGAAGCCAGCGCCCCGCCTCGCGACGTCCACGCCTTCTTCGTTTCGACCGACAAGGACAACGCCCCGCACAACGCCCGCGCCGTCATGGATCAGCTGGGCCTCACCGGCCCGGGGGAGTAGCTGCCCGCACGCGGACGTGAGCAATCCCGCCGTTGACTTGCCATCGGCCGCCGCGAATATGGCGCCCGAAACGAGCCGGAGAGACTTGCCGTGACCAGCGCGACCCAGGATGCACCCGTGACCAGCGGCGAATTGCTGACCGATCGGGGACGCCTGCTCGCCGGCCTCGCCTTTCTCCTCGGCCTTGCGACCATCCTCGGGGCGTGGGGATCAGAACTGCTCGGTGGCCTCGTCCCCTGCGAACTCTGCCTCGAGCAGCGCCTCGCCTACTACTGGGGCCTGCCGGTGCTGGCCCTGGTCGTGATCCTCTGGAACCGCCTGCCCCGCGCGGTGCGGATCGGTGGCCTGCTGGTCGCCGCGGCGGTGTTCGCCTGGGGCACCTACATGGCCACCTACCATGCCGGGGTCGAATGGGGCTTCTGGCCCGGCCCCACCGCCTGCACCGGACTCGGCGGCAAGATCAGCTTCTCCGACCTTTCGGACATCAACGCCGCCAAGGTCGTGCCCTGCGACAAGGTGCAATTCCGCTTCCTCGGCATCTCGCTCGCCGGCTACAACGCCCTGATCTCGGTCGCCATGGTCGTGGCGCTTCTGGTCAGCGCGGCACTCGCCCGGGGCGCTCGCGCATCTTCCCGTTGACGGTGCGTATCACCCCCTAGCGGGGCGGGTGCGGCTTTGGCATTGTCCGCGGCACCAGATCGAGGAGCCAGCCGATGTCCGACAGCACCGTGTTCATCCCGCCCGAGCGCCGGCCCTCGCGCGGCGCCTTCATTCCGCCGCTGCTCCTGATCCCGCTGATCGCCTACAACTTCTTCGCGTTCCTGTTCATGGGAGGCAGCCCCGCCGGGTGGTCGAACGGCCTGTTCACCATCCCCATGGTCTCGGGCCAGAACTGGTCGCTCACCTCCGGCGACCTGATGCTGGTGGTCGGTCTCGTTTGCCTGTTCTTCGAGGTGCTGAAGTCGACCAACACCGGCCGCTCCTCGGTGATCGAGCACATGCTCTCCACCGTGGTGTTCATCATCTTCCTTGTCGAGTTCCTGCTGGTCGGTGCCGCCGCGAGTTCGGTGTTCTTCATCCTCCTGATGATGGCGATCTTCGACGTGGTCGCCGGCTTCACCGTCTCCATCACCGGCGCCGGCCGCGACGTCTCGATGAACTGAGGCAGGGCGGAGGTCGGCTCGCCGGCCTCCCCTACGCCACCACCGTCTTCCGGTACCCCGCAGGCATCCGCCGCACCGCGATCCGGCTGCCGGCCTCGTACGCGCCCACGGCGGTTCCCATGTTGTCGTTGGCGAGGGGCAGCTCGTCACGCTCGGCGATCAGCTGGCTGATGAAATCGGCGCTCGGCGCATTCTCCAGCAGCCGAATCTTTTCCTGCGTCCGGCGCTCCAGCGCCACGGGCCAGGGCCCCGTGCCATTTTCGTCCATGTCGCGCGCCTTCCCTGTTCGGAAGCGGGATGCCTGTTTCGTTCTGGGACAGGCTTTCCCGTGTCGTCGACGGAAACGTCGCAACGACCGTGCCAGGTTGCAATGTTTCGTTAACGAACTCCCCCTTTGTTCGCGCGCATGGTTAACCGCATGATGTGACGCCGCGAGCCGACCGGGTCGCCCAGCGTGAAGCCGGCCGCCTCGAACGCCGGCACGAAGCCCATGTACCGGTAGCTCGGCGACTCCGGATCGACCGGATAGGCCTCGAGCACATCCGCCCGGTGGCGCCTCGCCTCCTTGACCGCCGCGTCGATCAACTGGTGCGCCAGCCCCTGCCCCCGATGCGTGCGGCGGATGAACATGCAGGTCAGCGACTACACCTTCTCGCCCGCGTTCGGCGCCACGCCGCCCAGCGACTTGTTGAAGGTCTCGCGCGGCGCCACCGACACCCACGCCACCGGTTCTCGCTCGAGGTAGCCGAGCAGTCCCACCGGCACCTTGTCGCCGATGCGCTTCAGCATCAGCGGCTTGCGGTCAGAGCCGCGGGGCGCCGCCTTTCGCTCATCGGGCGTCAGCCGGAACGGCATGCACCAGCAGTAGTTTGGCCCGCCCTTGCCGAACACGGCGAGGAAATCCTCCCGCGTCTCCTCCGTTACGGGCTTGAACGTCAGCGCTGTGCTAGCCTTTGAACTCATCCTTTGCCTTGCGCAGCTTGGCGAACACGTCGACGGGATCCGACCCTGGTGCCAGCCCCGCCGCCTTCGCCAGTGCCGGCTGGTCGGCCCGCAGGAAGGGGTTCGTCGCCTTCTCCATCCCAAGGCTGACCGGGATGGTGTAACGCCCGTCGCCCCGCATTCGCTTCACTTCCGCGGCACGAATGTTTAGCGCGGCGTTCCGCGGGTCGACGCTGAGCGCGAACGCCGCGTTCGCCTCGGTATACTCGTGCCCGCAATAGATCAGCGTATCGTCGGGGAGCGCCTTGAGCTGTTCGAGCCCGGCCCACATCGGCCCCGGCTGTCCTTCGAACATCCGGCCCACGCCGAGCGAGAACAGCGCATCGGCCGAGAACAGGTGCCGGCCCGCCGCCTCGAAATAGACGATGTGGCCGAGCGTATGCCCCGGCGTCTCGAACACCTGGAACCCGCTTTCACCCAGTTGCACCGTGTCGCCCGCCTTCACCAGCACGTCGAGCCCCAGGATCTTGCCCTGCTCGGCCTCCGGCCCGGTCACCGTCACGCCCAGGTCGCGCTTCAGCACCGGGATGCCCTCGACGTGGTCGGTGTGGTGGTGTGTGATGAACACGTCGGACAGCGACCAGCCGCGCCGCGCCGCGGCCTCCTTGATCGCCTTGGCGTCGGGCGCGTCGATCGCGGCGGTCTTGCCGGTCGCGGTGTCGTGAACCAGATAACCGTAATTGTCGGTCCGGGCAGGGAAGATGTCGATGAGGATGGGCAAGGCAGCGAATCTCCAAGGCGCTTCAGGTGACAAGCTTCGCCGAAGCGGGCAGACTCTACTGAACGTTCCACGGCATTGAAATGACCCCCGACGTCGCGCGCCTCATCGAGTTCTATCGCTCGCCGCTCGGCAACATCAGCCGTGCGCTGCTGCGCAAGGAGATCCTGCGCATGGCCGGCAGCGTGCGCGGCCAGCGCGTCCTCGGGCTGGGCTTCGCCACGCCGTTCCTGCGCTTCGCCCTCACCGACGCGGAGCGCGTGCTCGCCTTCATGCCGGCCCGCCAGGGCTCCTCGGCCTGGCCGCGCGAGGGCCCCTCGCACACGGTGCTCTGCGACCCGCTCGAAATGCCGCTCACCGACGCGGCCGTCGACCTCATCATCGCCGTACATGCGCTCGAGCACATCGCCGACGCCGAGGAACTGATGCGAGAGCTCTGGCGCGTCGCGGCGCCCAACGCGCGCCTCATCATCGTCGTGCCGAAGCGCCGCGGCATGTGGGCGGCCGCCGACAACACCCCGTTCGGCGATGGTCTCCCCTATTCCCGCGGCCAGCTCGAGCGGCTATTACGCGACCACAGCTTTGTGCCCGAGCAGTGGAAGGACGCGCTCTACCTGCCGCCCATCCAGAACAGTCTCGCCCTCAAATCAACGCGTTTCTTCGAACGCGCCGGGCGCCTCTTCGGCCCGACCCTCGCCGGCGCGCTGGTGGTGCTCGCTAGGAAGGAGCTGTTCCCCGCCGTTCCCCGCCGCAAGAAGGCCGAACGCTACGTCCGCGTCCCCGCCCTGGCCCCGCAGGCGGCGATGGAGATCCCGGAGCGCTAGAACGCCCCCTCTGTTTCCAGGCCGCTGCGCCCTCAGCGATCCTCCACCGCTCTAGCGGGGGAGGGGGACCAGCCGAAGGCTGGTGGAGGGGGCGTCGTCCAGCTCCACCTCAGGTCGCCCCACCCATCGCCTGCTTCGCCAGCGACACGATCTCCGCCGGCCGCCCCGCAAGCGCGTCGGACACCTTGTCCATCAACATCTGCAGGCTGAACGGCTTCGGGATCACGTCGTAGATCAGCGCGTCGAGCCCATGCGCCCGCTCGCGCTGGTCGGCAAACCCGGTCATCAGCACGATGGTCACGTCCGGCCAGCTTGCCGCTACGTTGAGCGCCAGCGCGATGCCGTCCATCACCGGCATCTTGATGTCGGAAAGCAGCAGGTCGAAGCGTCCGCCCTCGGCGATCATCACTTCCTCGGCGAGGCCGCCGTCCTCGGCCTCCACCACTTCGTGTCCCAGGTGCGCCAGCGCACGGGTCACGAAGGCCCGCACGCTGTCATCGTCTTCGGCAACCAGTATGCGGGCCATCAGTGAGAACTTTCCCCGGGTTCGACAATATGTTCGTCAGTAGCGTCGGCAACCGGGGCCGCCGCCGGCTCCCCGTCCTCCGTAACCAGCGGCGCGAGGGCGCGCGTGCTGTCGGCAAAACTCAAACGCACCTGCTTCGCCCCCTCGGGCGGCGCCGGCAGCTCGGTGGAAAAACCGATCACCTCGCCCGGCTCCAGGTCATGCACCTTCGGCGCCACGCTCCAGGCATAGACCGGCACTCCGTCCTCGCCCAGCAGCGTCACCACAACCGGCGGCACCACCGTACGCCGCGGCTCGACCGCATAGATCGTCGCGTTCACCGCCATCACGTCGGTGCCGCCGCGACGGCTGAGCAGTGTGGTGACGTCGGAAAAGTCGAGCCCCACCACATTCACCTTGAGTCCGATGGCCGAGTAAAGCCCGGCAAGGTCCGGCAGCACCCGCACGATCTCGGTGCGGAACAGCACCGCCCCGCCGATCACGCCCAGCAGCAGGCCGACGCCGACGCCGCGCAGCACCCGGCTCAGCCGCGCCGACGGCAGTCCCCTGGCAAACGCGCGCTGCCGCTTCTGGAGCTTGCCCTCGGCCTTCTTCTGCGCCGCCGTACGCGGCGGCTCGTCGGGCGCCACGGTGCTCAGCGTCTTGCCGCTCTTGGTCTCGAGCGCCGCTTTGATCTCGGCGATCGAGCGCATCACCTCGGGCGGCGGCATCTCTCCCTTGGGGATCAGTTGACGCACCGCGGTGGGCACGTCGTGCAGCGCCGCCTCTTCGGCGGCAAAGCTCTTGTCGAGGTCGGCCTCGTCGGCTTCGGTGAACAGGCGGTCTTCCTGCGCCACCGGCATCGCCGCGCCGGGCTCGGCCATCCACGATTGCCCGCAATGCGCGCACGCGACCTTGCGCCCGGCGTCGCCCAGCGTCTCGGGCGGCACCTGGTAGCGCGTGCCGCAATGGGGACACGCGATGATCACGCTCATCGGCTTGGGCGAACGCATGGGCGTGAAGCTAGGCCGCCGGGCGTTAAGTTTCCTCAAACCTGCCGCAATTGCAGACAAGGCACTCTCCGGACGGGCGACCAAGATTTGGGCTGAATTCTCGGTGAGAAGGGCCCGGCGCTGCCAAGGCGCCGGCAAGTCGCTGTTATGATGCCCCTTGAATGATTCGGAGCGGATGGCCCGGTGATCGAGTTTTCCAATGTCGGCCTGCGCTATGGGCAGGGTCCCGAGATCCTGCGCGACCTGAATTTCCGCATCGAACCCGGCTCGTTCCATTTCCTCACCGGCCCCTCCGGCTCGGGCAAGACCTCGCTGCTGCGCCTGCTGCTGCTGTCGTTGCGCCCCACGCGCGGCCGGGTGACGCTGTTCGGCAAGGATACGTCGTCGCTCGACAACGACCAGATGCTGCAGATGCGCCGCCATATCGGCATCGTCTTCCAGGAGTTCCGCCTGCTCGACCACCTCACCACCTTCGAGAACGTGGCGCTGCCGCTGCGCGTGCTGGGTGAGCCGGAGAGCTCCTACCGCGCCAACGTCACCGAGCTGCTCGACTGGGTGGGCCTCGGCCAGCGCCTCGATGCCCTGCCCGAGGTGCTCTCGGGCGGCGAGAAGCAGCGCGCCGCGATCGCCCGTGCCGTCATCGCGCGGCCCGATATCCTGCTCGCCGACGAGCCCACCGGTAACGTCGACCCCGAACTGTCGCTGCGCCTGCTTCGCCTGTTCGCCGAACTCAACCGTACCGGCACCACCATCATCCTCGCCACGCACGAGCTGGCGCTGCTCGACAGCTTCCCCTTCCCCCGCATGGTCCTGAACGAAGGCCAGGTGAGCTTTCATGGCTGAGTTGACCCTGCCCCGCTTCGCCGGCTTCTCCGGCCTCAAGACCCGCGACCGTTCCGCCGCGATCGTGCCGGAGCGCTCCGTCACCGGCCGCACCCTGGTGCTGCTCATCGCCATCATGACCTTCCTGTCCGGCGTCACGCTGGGGGGCGTCGTGCTGGTGCAGAAATCCGCCATCGCCTGGTCGTCGGACGTCGGCCGCGAGGTGACGATCCAGATCCGCCCGATGGAGGGCGAGGTGATGGAGTCGAACCTGCGTACCGCCGTTGCCCTCGCCCAGGCCACGCCCGGCGTCGCGCGCGCCCGCGCCCTGACGCTCGAGGAAAGTCAGGACCTGCTGGAACCCTGGCTCGGCACCGGCCTCGACCTTTCCGCCATCGACATCCCCCGTCTCGTGGTGGTCGAGCTCGCCGACCCAGCAGAGGCGGACATCGCCAAGCTGCAGCGCGACCTCGCCGCCGTGAAGGGCGCCACGCTCGACACCCACGCCGCCTGGCGGCAACAGCTCAACGTCATGGCCGGCACCATCGTCGCGTCGGGCTTGCTGGTGCTGGCGCTGATCGTCATCGCCACCGTTCTCGCCATCATCTTCGCCACCCGCGGCACCATGGCGAGTAACCGCGAGATCGTCGACGTGCTGCATTTCATCGGCGCCTCGAACAGCTTCATCGCCGGCGAGTTCCAGGGCCGCTTCCTCACCATCGGCTTCCGCGGCGGCATCGTCGGCGGCCTCGCCGCCCTGCTGTTCTTCTTCCTCATCGGCATCACGGCAGGCTCCATGGTCCCGCAGGAAGCCGGCCAGCAGCTGAGCATCCTCTTCGGCCGCTTCGCCCTCGGTCTCGACGGCATGCTCGGCATCCTCGCCGTCGTCCCGGTCATCGCCGCCGTCACCGCCATCACCTCAAGACTAACGGTGCGCCGGTTCCTCCAGACGACGTCGTAAGTCCGGCCACCCCGACTACAACGCCCCTTGCTCCGAATCCGCGCCACCTCCACATTGCCCACCCTTGGAGGAGGAAGCCCTTGATCGGCCAGGCGCTGCGCTCGCTGCTGTTTTACCTCGTCTTCTACGTACAGACGGCCATCCTCGCGCTCGTCGTCGGCATCAGCGCCGTGATCTGGGGCCGCACCCGCTTCGGCTGGGCCCTCGCCCGCTACTGGATCCACTCGAACCTGTTCTTCCTGCGCTGGCTCGCCAGCATCAGGACCGACGTGCGCGGCACCGAGAACATCCCCGCCGGCCCCTGCATCATCGCCAGCAAGCACATGAGCGACTGGGACATCTTCGCGCTCCTCCCCGGCGCGAAACGCCCCGCCTTCATCGCCAAGAAGGAGCTCATCGACATCCCCTTTTTCGGCCACGCTGCCCGCGCCTTCGACACCATCCGCCTCGACCGCTCGCTCGGCGGCGAAGCCATCCCGGCCATGCTCGAGGACGCCAGGGCAGCCCTCGATCGCGGCGCGCGCATCATCATCTTCCCCGAAGGCACGCGGAAGGCGCCGCTCGACGACTACGACTACCGCTACGGCATCGTCCGCCTTTACCAGGGCCTCAACGTCCCCGTCGTGCCCGCCGCCGTGAACTCCGGCCTGTTCTGGGGCCGCAACTCGCCGCTGCTCTGGCGCGGCACCGCCCGCGCCCGCTTCCTCCCCGCCATCCCTCCCGGCTTGCCTCCAGAGGAGTTCCGCGCCCGCCTGATCGCCGCGATCGAAGGCGAAACCAACAAGCTCCTGCTCGAGGCCTATGAAGAGGGTCTCGCCCGTCCCATCCCCGACGATATGTTCGAGAAGTTCGAGGCGCTGAAGGCCGGCAACCCGCCCGGCCCGGCTCCCACCACCACTACAGCTTGACGCGACTCTCGACGCAGACCATACATGTTGTGGCTCTGGCGGGTGAACTTGACGCTTTCTTAAACTTTGTTCTATATTTGTTCTCTTCACGAGAGTCGAAGGGGCTTGGGACGATGGTACCGGTGTTCGATCGTGACGTGATGGCGGATGGTATGGCGCGGCCGGTGAACTGGCGCGGCCGCTCCGGCCGATATTACGCCCTCGCCCCCGAGCGCCTCGACGATTTCAGCTTCACCGGCGACGAGCTTTACCTGATTGCCCTCGGCCCGATGGTCCTGTGGGTCGGCGCCGCCGCCGACCTCGTCGCCGATCCCGTCAGCCGCGCCCGCTTCCGCCTCGCCATGGATTGCGCCGACCGCGTCTTCCAGGTCGAGACCTCCACCGATGAAGTCGAACGCCTCACCGTCATCTGGGACCTCGAAGCCGCCGAGCCCGCCATCGGCCTCAACGCCGCGTAGGACCGAACGCCCTTCCCGCACTGCGCGGTGGATGGACACGTCAGCGCCTCGACAGCACGATGACCCGATGCCCTGCGGTCGCAGTGCTCCTCCACCGCGAAGCGGGAGAGGGGGACCATGCAAAGCATGGTGGAGGGGGTGGCACCTGCACAACGTCGGCGCCACAATCCCTACACGGTCCCCGCCACAGGCAAATCCACCCGCAGCGCGGCGACGATCTCCTCGATCCCCCGGTCCCGGATCCCCAGCGCCTGCAGGTGCCGCGCCGTCTCCAGCACATATTCCGGGTTGGGCCCCGATTCGCCGACGCCGGCCCGCACCAGCCGCACCTGCTCCGCCACGGTCAGCCTCCCCGCGAACTGCGCGTGCGTCTCGTCAACGAGAAACGCCAGCCCGGTCACCCGCCGCCCGTCGGCGAGCAGCATCGGCCGGACCGCCTCGCGATACACCCCGCGATCCATCTCGCGCTCGGAAAGATAGGCGTGCACATCCTCCCACGCCGCCGGATGCACCTCGAACGCCATTCCCCGGCACGAGCCGCCATGCACCAGCCCGAACACCAGCCCCGGCTGCTGCTCCGTCCCGCGGTGCCGGTAGGAATAGACGCAAAGCCGCCGGTGCACGCCCGGCATCGTCGCTTGCCGCTGGCTCATCGAGGCGAAGCCCGGCCGCCAGATCAGCGAGCCGTAGCCGAATACCCAGTGCGATGAATTGTCCTGCATTCCGTCGAGACTTTCAGGAAAAGTTGCAGACTTTTCCGGTTCGAAAGTCCGACAACCGACATGCGCTCGCCTTGCCGCCGTCACGTTCGTACCGATACGGTCCGCCCGGCGCAACCGAGGCCCGCCGGCGGGCGCGCCCCGCACCAGAAGAACAGAGCATGGAGAATCCCGTCTTGCGCAAGTTTGCCGCCCTGTTGATCGCGATCGTGCTCGTGGTCGGGCTGTGGAGTGCCGGCTGGCTCTGGGCCGCCGCCGAGATCCGCAACCAGGTGGCTGTCCTCGCGCAGAACGACGGCGAAACGAACCCGAAAATCACCTGCGGCACGCTCAACGTCTCCGGCTTCCCCTTCCGGTTCGACGTCGAATGCGTCGAAGGCACCCTGACCCAGCTGGACACGACCGTCACCCTCGCCGGCCTCCGCGCCTCCGCGATGGTCTACAACCCCACCCACGTCATCGTTTCGGCCAAAGCACCCCTCGCCATCGCCGATGCCTTCTCCGGCGCGCAGAGCCGCATCGATTTCACGGCGCTGCAGGCCAGCGGTCGCCTCACCAGCCGGGACATCATTGAAGGTTTCACCGGAACCGGCTGGCGCATTGCCAACATCTCGCTCGTCGCCGATGGCCTCACCTGGAACGACACCGTGCTGGGCGACGTGCTGCGCATGAGCACCGATCACCTGGAAGCGCATCTAGTCGACCTTGCCGAGGGCCGCGACAGAACCGCCGGCACGGCGACGCTAGGCGCCTATGTCACCCTCGCCAACCTCGCCCTGCCGCAGCTCGACATCGCTGGCGCAGAATCTACCCTCGAGGCGCGCATCGACAAGTTGCCGGACGACCTCAACGCCTTCGCCGACGCCGACGCGCTCCGCGCCTGGCAGGCCCGCGGCGGCAAGGTAGAGTTGGTGAAGTTCGCCGGCACCCAGCCCAACCCGGACGAGAAGTTCGAGATCGCGGGCGAGGTCACGCTGGGCTCCACCGGCCTCGCCAACGGCCAGGTGACCTACACCACCAAGGGCATCCTCGATCGCCTGCTGGCACCCGCCGGCATCCCGCCGCTGCAGGTTGCCGCGTTCAAGGGCATGCCGCAGCCCGATGGCAGCGCCACCAACACCCTCGCCATTACCGAGGGCAAGGTCACGCTGGCCGGCTTCCTCCTCGCCGAGCTGCTTCCGGCGTTCTGAGCCCTGCTTGTTGAAGGTAGGATTATGTCCTACTTTTCTGCCATGAACGAAAAGCTCAGCATCAGCTTGCCCGCCGAAATGGTCGCGGTCATCAAGCAACAGGTCGAGGCTGGCAACTACGCCTCCACCAGCGAGGTGCTTCGCGCCGCCATGCGAACCTGGATGCGCGAAGAGAGCGAGCACGCCGAACGGATCGCGGCGATCAGGGCCGGGGTCGCAGAATCGCTTGCCGATCCACGCCCCATGCTCACAGCCGCCGAAGTCTCCGAGCGTCTCGACGCCCGCGCACGCCGCGCCGCCGAACGCCGCTGATGCAGCGCCTGCCGGTCCTCTACCGACAGGGCGCCGTCTCCGACCTGGATAGCATCTTCGACTATCTGCTCGAGCAGGGAGCCAGCATCCGCGCCGCCCGCGGCTTCGTCGGGCGTCTCGAAGCACAGTGCGAGCGCATCGGGAACCTGCCCGAAGGATATCCGGCGCGACCGGAGTTCGGTGCGGGTGTCCGCATGGCGCCTTTCGAGCACTCCGCCGTCATCGTCTATCGCCTGGCAGAAGCGGCGGTTGAGATCCTCCGCGTCTACTACGGCGGCCGCGACTACGAGACGCTGATGCGCGATCAGGACTAGGCGTCCTCCCCGCCCCCGTGCTCGCGGATACCCACCTCTGGCGTGTCGAGCGGCGGCGGCACCGGCGTGCCGGCATCCTGCGCCCCGTGCGGGCGGCCGAAATCCGCCGCGGCCGTCTCCTGCCCCGCCGTGATGATCGAGCGGCGGATCGCCCGGGTGCGGGTGAACAGCTCCTCCATCGCCGGCCCGTCCCCCACGCGCACGGCCCGCTGCAGCCGGCTCAGGTCCTCGAGGAACCGCCCCAGCATCTCGAGCACCGCATCGCGGTTGGTGAGGAAGATGTCGCGCCACATCACCGGGTCGGAGGCCGCGATACGGGTGAAGTCGCGGAAGCCGGAAGCCGAGAACTTGATCACCTCCTGCTGCGTCGCCGCCTCTAGGTCGTCCACCGTGCCCACGATGTTGTAGGCGATGAGGTGCGGCACGTGCGACGTGATCGCGAGCGTCAGGTCATGGTGCTCGGCATCCATCACCTCCACCTTGCTGCCAAGCGCGCCCCAGAACGAGATCAACCGGTCCACCGCCACCCGGTCCACCGACTTGTCCGGCGTCAGCACGCACCAGCGTCCCTCGAACAACTCGGGGAAGCCAGCCTTCGGCCCCGAATGCTCGGTGCCTGCCAGCGGGTGGCCGGGGATGAATTGCACCCCCGCCGGCACCAGCGGCTCGATCACCTTCATCACGTGGCGCTTCACCGACCCCACATCCGACAGGATCGCTCCCGGCATCAGCGCGCCGGCGATGTCCTGCATCACCTGCCCATAGGCCCCGATCGGCGTGCAGATGATCACGAGGTCGGCGTCGCGCACCGCCTCGGCCGCTTCGAGCGTGTAACTGTCGCCCAGCCCCAGCTCGCGTGCTTCCTCGAGCGTCGCCGGCTTGCGGGTGGTGATGGCGATCGTCTTCGCTAGCCCCCTGAGCCGCGCCGCCCGGGCGATGGAAGAGCCGATGAGGCCGATGCCGATCAGTGCCAGTTTCTGAAACATCACTCGCGGCCCCCCGGCGCCCCGAAATCCTTGAGCACGCCGACCACCGCTCGCATGTGCTCCTCAAGTCCGATGGACACGCGCAGCCCCTCAGGAATGCCGTAGCCGTGCATCTCGCGCACCAGCAAGCCCTTGTCGCGCAGCGCGGCGAACGCTGCCCTCGCCGTCGCCACATCCTGGAACAGCGCCAGCACGAAGTTCCCCTGGCTCGGCGGCACCCGGATGGCGTTCGATTGCAGTGCGTCCGTCAGCCAGCCGCGCCAGCGCTCATTGTGTTCGCGCAACCGCGCGGTGAACTCCACGTCCCGCGCCGCCGCCGCCGCGGCCGCCTGCCCGGAGAGCGACACGTTGAACGGCCCGCGGATGCGGTTTACCGCATCGACGATATGCGCCGGGCCATACATCCAGCCCACCCGCTCGCCGGCAATGCCCATTTTCGAGAAGGTGCGCACCATCACCACGTTCTCGGCGCGATCGACCAGTTCGATCCCCACCGAAAAATCCCCAGCCGTCACGTACTCGGCATAGGCGTTGTCGACCACGAGCAGGATATCGCCGCGCAAGCCCCGATGCAGCCGTTCCACCTCCGACGTCGAAAGATACGTCCCCGTCGGGTTGTTC
>JAEYTN010000160.1 GCA_023433985.1 Pseudomonadota bacterium
GGCGAGGTGGCCGAAGTTGCGCCCCCCCGTATAGACCTCCGGATCCCAGTTGAAGGTCAGCTCCACCGGCGTTTCGTGCTGGCCGGGAGGAGCGAGGAAGATCAGGGTGTAGCGGCCCTTATCGTTCTCGGTGCGCCGGATTTCCTCGAGCCCGAGCCCGTCGCGGTAGAAGCGCAGGCTCTGCTCGACGTCCGTCACGCGGACCATGGTGTGAAGGTATTTCATCTTGTTTTCCTCGCCTCGATTCAGGGCCGCGGGACAGTAGAATCCGCTGCCGGAGCGGGCAACCGACCCCAACTGTGGCGAAAGTGCAAATGGGTTAACAAAAGCGTAAAGACTTCTTAACGTCCGCCCGTGAATCGGACATTGTGGCAATCGTGTAGCGTACCCCGTTAAGCGGCGGGGCGAGTACGAAAAGGCTGAGGCATGGGGGCCAAATTCACGTCCGACGGCGACCATCCGGGATTCGGGTCTTCCGAGACCGACCGGCAGGGGAGCGCGGCTAGTGTCCACACCGGTGATGCCGGCCTGGATGTCATCGAGGTTATCGGTGCCATCAAGTGGTTCGACGTCGCCAAGGGGTTCGGCTTCATCGTGCCCGACGATGGCCGGCCCGATGTGTTGCTGCACGTCACCTGCCTGAGGCGCGACGGCTACCAGACCGCCTACGAGGGGGCGCGCGTCGTCTGCGAGGCGCTGGCGCGGCCCGGCGGCCTGCAGGCCTTCCGCATCCTCTCGATGGACGAGACCACGGCGAAGCACCCGGCGCAGATGCCGGCGCCGCGCACGCACGTAACCGTCGAGCCGACCAGCAAGCTGGAGCGCCTCGAGGTGAAGTGGTTCAACCGCATCCGCGGCTTCGGCTTCCTTTCCGCCGGCGAGGGGACGCCCGACATCTTCGTCCACATGGAAACGCTGCGCCGCTTCGGCATCACCGAACTCCGCCCCGGCCAGCACGTCCTCGTCCGCTACGGCACCGGCCCCAAGGGCCTCATGGTCGCCGAAATCCGCCCGGACGGCTGGGGCGACGCCCCGAGTTCGCACTGACGGCTGGCGGGCCCCCTCTCCTCAGCTTCGCTAGGTCGCATCCGCGACCAGGCTCCGCAATCCTCCCCGCCTAGGGGGAGGAGGCGGGGTGGCTATGTGTCTGTTTCAGAGTTCCTGGGCGCTGCTTCCTGATTTGCGGAACCGAGGAGAGGGGGCGGCGCCACCGTCGCCACCGTCGCCACAACGTGCATTCCACACGACGCCCACGCGCGCTAGTCTCCCCGCACCCACACACCAGCCCACGACCCCATCATGCACTTCCCGCGCACCCTCATCGCCTCGCTGGCGGCCTTCCTGCTGCTGAGCTTCGCCTCCTTCGCCGACGATGGCCGGCTCACCATCAAGACCGCGGCCGGCGATCACCACTTCAACGTCGAGGTCGTGGATACACCGGAGAGCCGGGCGCAGGGGCTCATGTTCCGCACCTCCCTCGCGCCCGATGCGGGCATGCTGTTCGACTTCAAGGAACTGCGGCCCGTCGCCTTCTGGATGCGCAACACGCTGATCCCGCTCGACATGATCTTCATCCGCGAGGACGGCAGCATCGCCAACGTGCACGTCAACGCCAAGCCGCTCGATCCCACCTCGATCCCGTCCGACGGGCCGGTGGAGTTCGTGCTGGAGATCGCCGGCGGCCGCTCGGTCGAGCTCGGCATCAAGGCCGGCGACATCGTGGTCCACGACCGGATCGGCCAGGATTGAGGCCGGCCTGCTAGAGCCGGCTCAGCACCATGCAATCGAGCACCGCCACGAGGTGGAGGCTCGCGCCCGCCACCACGAAGGCGTGCCAAAGCGCGTTGTGGAAGCGGAGCTTTTCCCACAGGTGGAAGATCACGCCGCTGGAGTATGCGACGCCGCCCGCCACCAGCAGCCACAGCGAGACCGGCGGCAGGTGGGCCGCCAGCCCCTGGAACATCAGCACGCCGCTCCAGCCGATGCCGAGATAGAGCACCAGCGCGCCGCGGCCGAAGCGCTGGGGGATCAGCAGCTTCAGCAGCATGCCGGTGAGCGCCGCGCCCCAGATCAGCACGCCCAGCGCGATGTTGAACGTCGTTGCGCCCAGCAGCACCAGGAACGGCGTGTAGGTGCCGGCGATGAACAGGAAGATCGCCGCCTGGTCGAGCCGCGCCAGCGTCCGCTTGGCGCGTGACTCGATGGGGCAGAGGTTGAAGGCCAGCGAGATGCCGAGCACCGCGAGCAGCGAGCCGACATAGAGCACCAGCGCCGGCAGCTCCGCGGGCGCCGTCTCGTAGGCGGCGAAGGCGAGCAGCACCGCGCCCAGCGCCACCGCGACCAGGATGCCCACCGCATGCACGATGCCGTCGGCGATCAGCTCGGGCATCGTGAAGGGGCGGCCACGGGTCCACCAGCTGCGCGGGATGACGGCGTCGGTCTGCACGGCGGAGGGCTCCGGAGAAAATAAGCTGTGACAATCCCGTCATCCGGCCGTCACAGTCAACCCAATCGCGCCGCCCCCGCTTGACACGTAACGGACTTGTTACGACCGTCGCCGCTTGGGAATGCGGGCGTCGCAATGAGTCTCGTCGATCTTTTCTCGGCCCTGGCCGACCCCACCCGCTGCCGGGTGGTCGAAATGCTGCATGAGCGGTCGCGGCCGGTGCACGAACTGGCGGCAGCGTTCGATATTTCGCGCCCGGCGATCAGCCGGCACCTCAAGGTGCTGAAGGATGCAGGGCTGGTGACCGAGGAGAAGGCGGGCCGCGAGAACGTCTATTCGCTGCGGCACGGCAAGCTCAAGCCGATGCAGGAGTGGCTGGAAAAGCAGCGCACGCCGAAGGCGGCCAGCAAGAAGGCTCCGGTGAAGCGGGTGGCGAAAGCCAGGCCCAAGGCCGAGCTCGTCGTGGCTGCTGCACCGCCTCCGCCGACGCCCGCGCCGGAAGCGCCCGCGCCCAGGCGCGCGCCGCGCCCGGCAGTGGTCGCGCCACCCGCCGCCGCACCCGCTCCGCAGCTGTCGTTCTTCGACCTCTAGGGGCGTGGCCCCGGCAGGATCTCGTCGATCCGGCCGGTAAGGTAATAGCCGGCCAGCCCCAGCCATTCGCGCAGCACGATGTTGGTGATCGCAAGGTTCTCGGCCGCCTGCGCCAGCTTCAGCCCCACGCCTTCGTTGCCGGCCGCCAGGTAGTCGGCTGGCCACGGAACCACGTCGAACCGGGCGCGCCGGAACAGCCCTACCGAGCGCGGCATGTGGAAGGCCGAGGTCACCAGCAGCCACGTCTCGCCGGCCTTTGGCTGCGCCACTGCCTTGGCGTTCACTGCATTCTCTTCGGTGTTGCGCGACTGGTCCTCGAGCACCAGCCGCTCGCGGGCAATGCCGAAATCGAGGAAGAAACGCGCGCCCGCCTCCGCTTCCGAATCCTCGGCGACCGCGAGTGCCGAGCCGGCGCCGGCAATCAGTATGCGCGCCTCGGGATGGCGCAGCGCCAGCCGCAGCGCCTCGACGAAGCGATCGCCCGAGCGGTTCAGCTCCCAGCTCGACCGCGCCGTGTTCACCTCGGTATCCATGCCGCCGCCGAGCACCACGATGCCGTCGATCCGCGCCGGCTCGGCGGGCCGCACGAACTGCGCTTCCAGCGGCTTCGCCAGCAGGTAGGCGAAGGTGGTGAAGCAGAACAGCCCGATCAGCAGCGTCGCCACCACCAGGGCGGTCGCCGCGAGCTTCCGCCGCCCCAGCCAGAGCAGCAGCAACGCCGCGAGCATCAGCAGCACGATCATCGAAGCGGGAGAAACGAGCATCCAGAGGATGCGGGTGAAGTAGGGAAACATCCGCGCACCACCTCCGGCAACGCCCACCGACCGTGGCACGTCGCAGCCGTTCGATCCGAAAAACTGGCGACCTCGGGAGGATTCGAACCTCCGACCAACAGCTTAGAAGGCTGCTGCTCTATCCCCTGAGCTACGAGGCCGTGGCCGGGGTGTAGCGCAACCGGCGACGGTTGTCAGTCCTTGCGATGGGCTGGGCAGGGCGTCAGCCGATCCGCGCCGTGCTCTCCCGCACCACCAGCTCGGCGCGCAGGGTCACGTGCACCGGATCGAGGCTCGAGACCTGTCCCTCGATGATATCGATGAGCGTGCGGGTGGACATGCGGCCGATGTCTTCGCGCGGCTGCCGCATGGTGGTCAGCGGCGGCGCAAAATAGGCTGCCACGGCAATATCGTCGAAGCCGATCACCGAGATGTCGCGCGGGCTTTCGATCCCCGCGTGGCGCAGGCGGTGGATGAGGCCGATCGCCATCTCGTCGTTGGCGCAGAACACCGCGGTGGGAAGCTCGGCGCAGGAGAGCAGGGCCTCTGCCGCGGCCGTGCCCGAACCCATGTTGTAGTCGCCCTGCACCAGCCAGTCGTTGCGCACCGGCAGTCCGGCCTCTTGCATGCCCTGGTGGAAGCCGGCGAACCGCTCGTTGGTCTTCCGGTTGCGCGAAGGGCCGATGACGTGGCCGATCTTCCTGTGCCCCAGCTCGATCAGGTACTCCACCGCGCGCATCGCCGCGGCACGGTTGTCGATCAGCACCGAGTTGAACTGCGGATCGGGAATTTCGTCGTAGGCGGCGACCAGCGGGGGCAGGGTGGCGCCGGTGTCGGCCATCTCGTAGAGGCCGAACGTGTCCAGCGACCCGTCGAACAGCAGCAAGCCGTCGGCGCGGTTCGAGAGCAGATAGTCCGAAAGCCACCGGTTGGGATCGTCGCCGATGCGGGTGGCGCACAGCACCGAATAGCCGCGCGAGGAGGCCTCGCGGATCACCGCGTCGAGTACCGTCGAATAGTAGGGGTTACCGATGTTCGGCGCGGCCATCAGAATCGTCCGCGCGGCCTTCAGGCGGAGCGAGCGGGCAGCCTGGTTGATCGTGTAGCCGGTATCGCGCACCGCTGCGGTGACGCGCTCGCGGGTGGATTCCGACACGCGCTCGGGGCTCGACAGCACCCGGCTCACGGTCGCTGCGGAGACATTGGCATGGCGCGCAACGTCTTGAATAGTCGGTGTTTTCCGGGTGACGCTCATGGAGTGGCAGCGCTCCCTGGCCGCTGCTGACCCCACCTGTCTAGATCGACCTTGACACGTGCGCAAGGATAGTCTGAAACTCCTGCAATCGATTGCATTGATCTGCCCAGGGCGTTCGTGTAATCGATTACACGCTGTCGGCCCGGTTGATCCCGAGAGGAAGGGATCTCGTGAGACCGGCGGAAATTTCGCGAGGGGCGAGTCCGCTCCTGGGTGAACGTTGGGAGGACTACATTATGAAGTTTGCAATGTCGGCAGTGGCCGTGACGGCTGCTGCCCTGCTCGGCAGCACGTCTGTTTACGCTGCGGATGTGGAAGTGATCCACTGGTGGACCTCGGGTGGTGAGCAGGCGGCCGTGTCCGTGTTCGCCAACGAATTCGACGCCACGGGCGACAAGTGGGTGGATAACGCCATCGCGCTGGGCGAGAACGCCCGTCCGGCCATCATGCAGCGCGCCCTGGGCGGCGATCCGCCGGATGCGGCGCAGTTCAATCCGGGCCGCCAGTACGAAGAACTGATCGCGGCCGGCCTGCTGCTCGATCTGACGCCGCTTGCCGAGAAGGAAGGCTGGGACAACTTCATCCGCCCGGCTTCCATCAGCGCGCCGTGCAAGATCGATGGCAAGTGGTACTGCGTGCCGGTCAACATCCACATGGAAAACTGGGCCTGGGCTTCGGTGGCTGCCTTCCAGAAGGCCGGCCTCGAGGTTCCGAAGGACTGGGACACCTACGTCGCGGATCTGCCCAAGCTGAAGGACGCCGGCGTCATTCCGTTCGCGGTCGGCGGTGACGGTGGCGGCTGGCAGGTTTCGCTGCTCGCCAACCAGTTGATCCTCGCCCAGCTCGGCGCCGAAAGCGTCGAGAAGATCTGGAAGGATAAGGACGTCGAGCTCGCCGGCGGGCCGGAAGTTCTCAAGGCCTTCCAGACCCTGAAGACGCTCGGTGAA
>JAEYTN010000193.1 GCA_023433985.1 Pseudomonadota bacterium
TGGCGCTCACCCGGTCGCTGCTGGCGGTGAATGCGCTCAGGCTCAACGTCGATCCGGCGGCAGGGGTCGGGACGCTGTTTTCGCTTGTGATTCCGGCGGAACTGACGCGATCCTAAATGCCTGTTAACGGATTCTGAACCAAGTATGAACGGGTTCTGAATGCCGGGGGTTGGGGGGACACAGCAGCGTGGCGCGCGCACGGCCAGCATTCGACGCCGGTCCCGGGACGTATAGCCGACGGGCTATAGGTATTTTTCTGCTTTTGCTGCTGGTGCGCTTCGCGGGGGCTATCGTCCTCACCTGGCTGCTGCTGTTCGTGCTGCTCCACCTCCTTCCCGGTGCCGGCGGTGACCCGATGGCCTTCCAGTTGTTCGGCGACCGGCTGGCGGTGACGCTGCCGCTGGTGCTGATGGCGGGGATACTGGCACTGGCCGGCGGGGCGGGGATAAGTCTGCTGGCGGTTCGCCTTGGCGGGCTGGGCGACCGGCTGCTGGGCGCGCTCGCCATGCTGCTGAGCTACCTGCCGCCGTTCTGGCTGGGGCTGCTGCTGGTGCTGCTGCTGAGCGGCGTGCTGCCCGCCGGGGGGTTCGTGCCGTGGAGCGCCGGGCCGGTGCAGGCGCTGGCATCGCTGGTGCTGCCGGTGCTGGCGCTGGGGCTGCCACATGCGGGGCAGTTCGCAGTGCGCTTGGGTGGCGCGTTCGGGCCGGAGCCGGGCGAGGCGGAGATCAGAAAGCTGCGGATCGGCGGGATGACGCCGGAGCGGGCGCGCTGGACGGTGGGCTGGGCCCGCGCCCTGCCCCGGTTGCCCGAGCTCGTCGGCCGGCTGCTCGCGGCGCTGCTGGTGGGCGCGGCGGTGGTGGAGAACGTGTTCTACCTGCCGGGGCTCGGCCGGCAGGTGCTCGGCGCGGCACTGGCGCATGACCTGCCGGGGCTGAGGGCGAGCCTGTTCCTGCTGATAGCACTGGCAGCGCTGGCGATGCTGATCGCCGCGCTGGGGCGGCTGGCGCTGGACCCCGCGCTGAGGGTGGCGCGATGAACGCGGCGGGAGCGCAGGGGCGGCTGCAGGCCGGAACGGGGATCGCGCTGGCGGCGACGATTGCCCTGCTGGCCCTGGTTTCGCTGGTGTGGACGCCGCATGGCGGCGTGGCGGCCGGGACGCCGCTGGCCGAACCCGGCGCGTCGCACTGGCTGGGGACCGACCAGGCGGGCCGCGACCTGGTAGCGGCGCTGATGTCGGGGACGCTGATGAGCCTGCTGCTCGCCTGGTTCGCGACGCTGGTGGGCATGGTGGTCGGCATCCCCCTGGGCGCCCTGCTGGCTGCGCGGCTGGGCGCGGGAGAGAGGCGACAACTGGTGCTGGTGGGACTGCTGCCGCCCGCGCTGTGCCTCGGCGCGATCCTGGGGGCGCTGCAGGTGCAATCGACGCTGTCGGTGTTCCTCGCCATCGGCGTGCCCGGGGCGGTGGCGGCGGCTTTGGCGAGCCGGGCGATCCTGGCGCCGGTACTGGCCGAAGACTATGTCGCGGCCGCAAGGCTGGCGGGGCTCGGCTGGCTCGCCGCGGTGCAGCGGCACGTGGTGCCCACCGCGCTTCCGGCGCTGGTGGCGCTGGGACTGGAGCTGCTGGCGGCCGCGCTGCTGGTGGAGGTGACGCTGTCGTTCGCGGGGCTCGGGGTCGATGGAACGGGCCTCAGCCTCGGCACCCTGCTGCGCGACGGGCAGCAGCTGGCGCAGGCCCGGCCGCTGCTGGTGATCGCGCCCGGGGCGGTGGCGGTGGTGACGTCGCTGGCGCTGCTGGTGGGGGCGAACGGGCTGCGAGCCGGCGGACTCATGGAGGGGCGCGATGCCCCTGCTTGAGCTCAAGGGGTTCGGCGTCGCCCATGGCACGGCGAGGGTTGAGGGGGTCGACCTTGGCGTCGAGGCGGGGACGATGCTGGCCGTGATCGGCCGGGGCGACGGAGCCGCCGCGCTGCTGGCGCTGGCGCTGGCAGGGCTGCTGCCGACGGGCGCGACAACGCAGGGGACGCTGAGCTTTGCCGGCAGGCAGGTGCTCTATCTCGACCGCGATGCCGACGCTTCGGCGCTGACGGCGGAGGCGGAACTGATCGTGGCGGTGGAGCCCGGGCGCGGGCGCGATCCGGCGACGCAGCTCCAACTGCTGAGGGCGCTGCAGGCGGCGGGCCGCACTGCCGGCGTCGTCATCGTCACCGCCGACTTCCGGCTGGCGCTCAGCATGGGGCTCGAGGTGGCGGTGATCGCCAACGGCAAGCTACTGCTGAGGGCACCGGCGAGCCAGATTGCCGAGCTGCCGCAATACGATACGGTGCGCCAACTGGTGGGCGGCGAGAAGGTGCGGACCCGCACGCTGATGCGGCCTCCGATCGGTGAGCCGGTGCTGGAACTCGATGGCGTGGCCAGGACCTACCGGCGCGGGCTATCGTGGATCGGGCCGCCCCCGGTCGACGCGCTCGGCGGGGTCAGCTTCGCGGTGCGGCGGAGCGAGGTCGTGGGGGTACTCGGGCCGCCCGGAGCGGGAAAATCGACGCTGCTGCGGCTGATCGCGGGGCTGGAGCAGCCGAGCGCCGGGCATATCCAGCGGCGGCCGGGGATGGTGGGCTACGTGTTTTCCAACCCGCGCCGGGCCTTCAACCCCGCCCTGCCGGTGGGCGTATCGCTGACCGAGCCGCTGCGGGTGGAACAGACGCTGCTGGTGGAAGAGCAGGCGGACCGGCTGGTGGAGGTGGTGCGGGCGGTGGGACTGCAGCCCGAGTTGCTGGCGCGGCTGCCGGGCGAGTTCGGCACCGCCGACCTGCAGCGGCTGGCGTTGGCGCGGGCGCTGGCGGGCCGGCCGAGCCTGCTGCTGCTCGATGAGCCCGCGGCCTGCCTCGACGCGGCGGAAGCCCGGGAGTTCCTAGTATTTTTCGCGCGGGTGCGGGCGGATTTCGGGCTGACGGCGGTGATCGCGTCGCGCGAGTTCGAGGGGCTGAGGGCAGTGGCGGACCGGCTGCTGGTGCTCGACGGGGGGCATATCGTCGAAGGGGGGAAGCCCGGAGAGTTGGTCGAAGCGCCGAAGCAGGAGGTAACGCGGCGGCTCGTTTCGGCGCGGTACCCGCCTCCGGGTCGCCTTGTTGATGAACGGAGCCTGAACGACGGGGCGGAGGCTTCCGCGGCGGCGATCGATAGCGGTTTGGAGGTGGTGGGTGTGGACGCCCCCTCCACGGCCTTTGGCGGTCCCCCTCCCCCGCGTCGCGGTGGAGGATCACCGGCGGACTCGTCGGGGGCCGTCATGGTGTCGGCCGAGCCTGCTCCGGGGTCAGACGAAGGCGCCGACGAAGCTGCCGAAGGCGGGGAGGCTCAGGAGGCCGTCGACGGGCTCGTCGACGCTGCCGGGGGCGCTGATGCCGCGGACGTTGAGCCCGACCGGTAGCGGGACGGAAACCACCGACTCCGTCATGTTGTAGGCACACAGGAGCTTTTCGCCGCCATCGGCGCGGGTGAACATCAGCACGCCATCGGGGGCGTCGAGGGTTTCGATGGTGCCCTTGACCAGCGCGGGGTGCTGCTTGCGGAAGCGCAGTGTCGCCCGGTAGTGGTGCAGCAGGCTATCGTTCTGCTTCTCCTGCACGTCCGGGGCCTTGAGCAGGTGGTCGGCCGGCACCGGCAGCCAGGTGCGCGAGGCGGTGGAGAAGCCGCCGAGCGGGGCGTTAGCCTGCCACACCATCGGCGTTCGGCAGCCGTCGCGGCCCTTGAACTCGGGCCAGAACTCGATGCCGTAGGGATCGACCAGATCCTCGAAGGCGAGCTCCGCTTCGGTGAGGCCCAGCTCCTCGCCCTGGTAGAGGCAGACCGAGCCGCGCATGGTGAGGAGCATGGTGGCGGTGAGGCGCGCGAAGGCATCCTTGTTGCCGTGGCTGGCCCAGCGGCTGATGTGGCGGACCACATCGTGGTTGGAGAAGGCGAGGCAGATCCAGCCGCCGGGCGCATCCTTCTCGGTGAGGTCGATCGACTTGCGGAAGTGCCCGGCATCGAAGGCGCCGCCCAGGTAGTCGAAGGTGTAGGCCATGTGCAGCTTGTCGGTGCCCGAGGTGTACTGGGCCATGACTTCGAGCTGGTGCTGGCTGTCGCCGATCTCGCCCACGGTGGTGCGGCCGGGATATTCGTCCATCAGGGCGCGGAGGCGCTTCAGGAACTCGAGGTTTTCCGGGCGCGACTTGTCGTAGACGTGCTCCTGGAAATTGTAGGGGTTCACGGCGGGCGCGGTGGAGGCATTGAAATCCTCCGGCTTCACCACCGGGTTCGACTCGAGGCCGAGCGAGCAGAAGTAGAAATTGACCGTATCGAGCCGGAAGCCATCGACGCCGCGGTCGAGCCAGAAGCGCATGTCCGAGAGGACGGCATCCTGCACGGCGGGGTTGTGGAAGTTGAGATCGGGCTGCGAGGCGAGGAAATTGTGCAGGTAATACTGCATGCGCCGGCCATCCCAGGCCCAGGCGGAGCCGCCGAAGATGGAGAGCCAGTTGTTGGGCGGGGTGCCATCGGGCTTGGGGTCGGCCCAGACGTACCAGTCGTGCCGCTCGTTGGTGCGGCTCTGGCGCGACTCCTGGAACCAGGGATGCTTGTCGGAGGAGTGCGAGATCACCTGGTCGATGATGACCCTGAGGCCCAGGGCATGCGCCTTCTGCAGCAGCCGGTCGAAATCGCCCAGCGTGCCGAAGATGGGGTCGACGTCGCGGTAGTTGGAGACGGCGTAGCCGAAATCCTTCATCGGCGAGGTGAAGAAGGGGCTGAGCCAGATGGCATCGACGCCCAGTTCGGCCACATAGTCGAGCCGCTCGGTAATGCCGACGAGGTCGCCGATGCCGTCGCCGTTATGGTCCTGAAAGGAGCGGGGGTAGATCTGGTAGATCACCGCGCCGCGCCACCAATCCTTGTCGACCGGCGTAGTCGGAGTGGATTCCTGCTTCGTCATTGGCGGGGTGGCGACGGGCGGAACGAGGCTCACGGGCGGCTCCTGAGTGGCGAGGTGGCTTCGGTGTGGCGCGGGGCGGTGGCCAAGTCAATTGGGGCGGATGGGCGCGGGAGGTGGAACTTGCGGCCACCCCCCATCCGCCCTTCGGGCACCTTCTCCCACAAGGGGAGAAGGCGAACACGCGGCCCCTCCCAAGGACGCCGAACCGCCAGCATCACCTTCTCCCCTTGTGGGAGAAGGTGGCGGCAGCCGGATAAGGGGTCGGCGCGAAGCGGCGCCCTCCGCCGATCACCGCGTGTTGTGCAGCATGCCCTGGAAGGCGCGGTAGGAGCCCTTGGGAGTGCGCCTCTGGGTTTCGTAGTCCACTTCGACGAGGCCGAAGCGGGACGAGTAACCCTCGGCCCATTCGTAGTTGTCGAGCAGCGACCAGGCGAAGAAGCCGCGGACGTCGGCGCCCTGCCCCTGCGCGCGGGCGACGGCCTGCAGGTGATCGTCGTAGAACTTCACGCGGCGGGTGTCGTCGGTTTCGCTCATGCCGGTCTCGGTGATGTAGAGCGGGACGCGGGTGTATTCGCGGGAGACGCGGACCAGCAGGTCCTCGAGGCCCTGCGGGTAGATCTCCCAGCCGAGGTCGGACTTTTCGAGCGTACCCTTCTCCTGGCCGATGCCGAGCAGGGCGCGGCCGGGGTCGGCCTTGTAGAGGCCGCGGGTGTAGTAGTTGATGCCGAGCCAATCGAGCGGGCGCGAGACGGTTTCCATGTCACGCTCGTAGCCTTCGGGCAGGAAGGGGGCGAGGAGGCTGGTCAGTTCCGCAGGGTACTGGCCCTTGAACACGCCGCCCAGATACCAGCGGTTGAAGATGGCGTCGCCGAGACCGGCGGCCGCAATGTCCTCCGGCTTGTCGGTCAGCGGCTCTGACTTCTCGAGGTTGAGGACGATGCCGAGGTTGCGGCCGCCTTCGGCGCGCAGCGCATCGATGGCTGTGCCGTGGGCGAGGAGCACGTGGTGCATGGCGCGGGCCGCGGCGCGAACATCGCGGTAGCCGGGGGCATGGACGCCGAGGAAGTGGCTGAGCCACGCTACGCACCACGGCTCGTTGATGGTGGCGGTGGCGTGCAGGCGATCGCCGTAATGCCGGGCGACGAGCGCCGCATAGTCGGCGAACCAGCCGGCGATGTCGCGGTTCATCCAGCCGCCCTTGTCCTGCAGGGCGCTCGGCAGATCCCAGTGATAGAGCGTGACGAAGGGCTTCAATCCGCGCTCGAGCATGCCGTCGATGAGGCGGTCGTAGAAATCGATGCCGGGCTGGTTGATGTCGCCGGTGCCGTTGGGGATCAGGCGCGGCCAGGCGATGGAGAAGCGGTAAGCGTCGAAGCCGCCGTCGCGGATGAGGTCGAGGTCCTCGGGCCAGCGATTGTAGTGGTCGGTGGCGGTGGTGCCGTCATCGGCGCGCTTCACGTTGCCCGGGGTCTTCGCGAACGTGTCCCAGATGGCGGAGCCGCGGCCATCGGTCTGGCCGCCCTCGATCTGGTAGGCGGCGGTAGCCGTACCGAAGACGAAATTCGGGCCGAGGTCGTGGCGGGACGTGTTGAACATGGAGGCGCTCCTCGCTTGGCGTGTTGACGCGCATGTCGTCGGTCGGGGAGGCCGAATCTCGACGTCCCGGGTTCGTATGCAATCGATTTCATATAGTGGGATGACAGGGTGATGTCACCCCGACGGCAAGCCCGACCAGCGGAGGTAGATGAGTTCGGGGTCGCCTTCGTCGAGGTGCTCGAAGATGCCGGTCTGGACGAAGCCGAGTTGCGGCAGCAGGGCCTGCATCGGGGTGTTGGACTGGTTGGTCGAGGTCCAGAGCTTCCGGTCGGGCGGGAGGAGGCCGATGCAGTGCTCGATCAGCGTACGTCCGATGCCGCGGCGGCGGGCGCCCTCCCCGACCATCAGCATTTCTATGAAGGGCGAGCGGAAGAAGCTGGTGGTGAAGGCGACGTAGCCCGCAGGCGCGCCATCGAGCCGGGCGACGTGGCACTGGCCGAGCCCGATCCACTCGGCGATGGCGGTGCGGCGATCCTCGCTGCGGCGCGCGACGGGATCGAGCGCGACGAGCGCCGAGAGGTCGTCGGGCGTACCGGGCGCGATCGTCAGCATCGTCAGCCGCGCAGGGCCGGAACGGTGGCGATGAGCTTCTTCGCCATGGCGCGGAAGGCCTGGGCCTCGGGACCATCGGGCTGCGACGCGACGACGGGCTTACCGGCATCGGAGGTTTCGCGGATGGCCATCACCAGCGGGATCTCGCCGAGGAAGGGAATGTCGAACGTGTCGGCGGCCTGCCGCGCGCCGCCGTGGCCGAAAATGTCGTAGCGCGCGCCGGTGTCGGGGGCCACGAAGTAGCTCATGTTCTCGACGAGGCCGAGGATGGGCACCTCGGTGCGCAGCAGCATGTCCATCGCCTTCTTCGCATCGATCAGG
>JAEYTN010000215.1 GCA_023433985.1 Pseudomonadota bacterium
GCTTTACTTCGATGCGCCCTACTTCGTCGCCCCGGCCGATGAACTCGCCGAGGACGCCTTCCGCGTCATCCGCGATGCGCTGCGCAAGAGCAGGAAGGTCGGGCTCGGGCAGTTGGCGCTGCGCGGCAAGGAGTATCTCGTTTCCATCAAGCCCTGCGGCAAGGGCATGCTGATGGAGACGCTGCACTACGAGAACGAGCTCAAGAAATCCGACAGCTTCTTCTCCGAGATTCCCGCCAGGTCGGCCGACGACGAGTTGCTGACCGTGGCGGCTGCGCTGATCGACAAGAAGACTGCCAAGTTCGATCCCAAGGCGTTCAAGGACCACTACCAGGCCGCATTGCGGGAGCTGATCGCCCGCAAACTGAAATCCAAGGGGCGCAAGGTGACCGAGGTCGAAGAGCCATCGCGCACGCCGCGCGGCGACAACGTGGTCGACCTGATGGCGGCGCTGAAGAAGAGCCTCGAAGGCGGCAGGGGCGACACCGAAGAGGAAAAGAAGGCGCCGGCCCGCAAGCCGGCCGCAAAATCAAAGTCCCGCGCGAGCAGCACGGGTGCCAAGGGCGCCGGCTCGCGCAGCACCTCCAGCGCACGCAAGAAAGCAAGCTAGATGGCGAGTTCCACTCCCAGCGAGCTTCTGAAGGACTATCGCAAGAAGCGCGATTTCGCCAAGACCGCCGAGCCTTCGGGCGCAGTCAGGAGGCGGACGACAAAGCGCGAGGCGGCCCCGCTGCGCTTCGTGGTGCAAAAGCACGATGCCACCCGCCTGCACTACGATTTCCGCCTCGAACTCGATGGCGTGCTGAAGAGCTGGGCCGTGACCAAGGGACCGTCCAGCAACCCCGCCGACAAGCGCCTCGCCGTGCATGTCGAAGACCACCCGCTGGACTACGCCGATTTCGAGGGCACCATCCCGGAAGGAGAGTATGGCGGCGGCACGGTGATGCTCTGGGACGAAGGCACCTGGGAGCCGATCGGCGACCCGCACGAAGGCCTCGAAGGCGGCGACCTGAAATTCCGCCTCAACGGCAAGCGCATGAAGGGCGAGTGGGTGCTGGTCCACATGAGGGGCCGCGACCAGAAAACCCGCAACGGCCCGCGCGAGAACTGGCTGCTGATCAAGCATCGCGACGAGTATGCGCGGGAGACCGACGGGCTCACCGAGAAGTTTACCACCAGCGTGGAAACCGGCCGCGACCTCGAAGGTATCGCCAAAGGGCTGAAATCACGCAGGAAAGCCGCCAGGGCCGAGCCTGCCACCAAGGTTTGGGCCGGTGGCAAGGCGGTCGCCCTGCCCGAGTTCCGCCCGCCCCAGCTCGCGACGCTGGAGGACGAGGTTCCCCAGGGCGATGGCTGGCTCTTCGAGGTGAAGTACGACGGCTACCGCGCCATCGCTGCCATCGCCGGGCCGGAAGTTCGGCTCTACACCCGCAACGCCAACGACTGGACGGAGCAGTTCCACCGCCTCGTCGAACCACTCGGCAAGCTCACCAAGGGCTCGCTGCTGCTCGACGGCGAGATCTGCGCCATCAAGGATGGGCGCACCGACTTCTCCACCCTCAAGGACGCGCTCTCGAATGGCGGCGACCTCGTCTATTTCGTCTTCGACCTCCTCGAGCAGGATGGCGAGAACCTCGAAAAGCTGCCGCTCATCGAGCGCAAGGCGCGCCTCGAAAAGCTCCTCAAGAAGGTCAAGGAGCCCGCCATCCTCTTCTCCGACCATGTCGTCGGCCATGGCGAGAAGGTGCTCGCCGCTATGCGCGAAGCGCATCAGGAAGGCATGGTGGCCAAGCGCACCGACGCCCCCTACCGCCACGACCGCACCCGCGACTGGCTGAAGATCAAGGTCAACAACCGGCAGGAATTCGTCATCGGCGGCTGGCGCCCCTCCGACAAGAAAAAGACCTTCGCCTCGCTTCTGCTCGGTACCTGGGAGGGTGGCAAGCTGATCTACCGGGGCCGCGTCGGCACCGGCTTCAACGCGAAGAGCGCCGACGAGCTGCAGCAGGCGATGGACGCCCTGCCGCGCGACAAGCCCGTCTTCGCCGCGGTGCCGCGCGACATCGTGCGCCGCGCCAGGTGGATCGAGCCGAAGCTTGTCGCTGAAATCGACTTCACCGAGCTCACGCCCGATGGCCACCTGCGCCACCCTTCCTTCGTCGGCCTCCGCAAGGACAAGCCGGCGCGGGAGGTGAAGCTGGAAACCACGCCGCCCAACTCCGCCTCGACAAAAGCGCCGCGCGCGCCCAAGCTCGCCTCCATGGAACTGACCGATGACATGGGGATTGGCGTTGCCGAGCGGGAAAAGGTGAGGCTCACCAGCCCCATACGGCCCGTGCTGCCCGACGAGACCGTCACCAAGGGCCAGATCGTAGCCTATTACGACGCCGTCATCGAGCGCATGCTGCCGCACATCGAGCGCCGCGCCCTCAGCCTCGTGCGCGTGCCCCACGGCCAGCGCCCCTTCTTCCAGAAGCACGACAGCGGCGGCTTCCCCGACGTGATGAAACGCGTCGATATCAAGCTCAAGGAATCCGACGACGAGAGCCATTTCTACGTCGACGATCTCGCCGGCATCATCGGCGGAGTGCAGATGTCGACCCTCGAGTTCCACATCTGGGGCAGCCGTATCGACACGCTTGAGCAGCCCGACCGCATCATCTTCGATATCGACCCCGACGAGGGGCTCGGCTTCTCGCATGTCCGCGACGCCGCCCGCCACATCCGCGACGTGCTGAACAAGGATTGGGGCCTCGAGAGCTTCCCGATGGTCACCGGCGGTAAGGGCATCCACGTCATCGCGCCACTGACGCCCCGCGCCGAGTGGCCCGAGGTGAAGGCCTTCTGCCACTACTTCGCCGACCAGTTGGCCGAAACCCAGCCCGAGCACTTCACCTCGAACATCCGCAAGGAAAAGCGCAAGGGCCGCATGTTCGTCGATTACCTGCGCAACGAGCGCGGCTCGACCGCGGTGGCGCCCTTCTCCACCCGCGCCCGGCCGGGAATCCCGTGCGCCGTGCCGATGGCCTGGGACGAGCTCGACGGCATTCAGAGCGCGAACGCATTCTCGCTCGAAGCCGCCGCCGCCAAGGCAAAGGAAGGCGACCCGTGGGCGGGCTATTTCAAGGTGAAGCAGTCGCTCACCAAGGCGATACTGGAGAAGGCCGGGATCGCGGCCTGACAGGCGCATGATCGGGACTTCCCCTCGCCCCTTCGGGGAGAGGGTAGCGACGCTTGGAGCGTGAGCGATCGGGCGGAGCGGGGTGACGGGCCGCCCTCAGATCCAGCCCATCAATTCCCGCCGGATCACCGTCTCCAGCATATCCATGCCCAGGTCGGTGTCATTGAGGCACGGGATATACGCGTACCGCTCGCCGCCGGCATGCTCGAACTGCTCGCGGCCGGTGATGGCCAGCTCTTCCAGCGTCTCGATGCAATCCACCGCGAAGGCAGGCGACGCCACCGCCACCCGCCTGATCCCCTGCCCCGGCAAGGCCATCAGAGTCTCGTCGGTGTAGGGCTGCAGCCACTCGGTCGGCCCGAAACGGCTCTGGAAGGTGACGCGCAACTTGTCCTCGGGCCAGCCGAGATATTCGCGCACCAGCCGCGTGGTCTTGAGGCACTGGCAATGGTAGGGGTCGCCGGCCTCGAGATAGGCCTTCGGCATGCCGTGATACGAGGTAAGGATCAGGTCGGGGGTAAAGTCGAGCTTTGCCACGCCTTCCTGAATGCTGGTGGCCAGCGCCGCGATGTACTCGGGCGTGTCGAAATAGGCGGGCAGCGTCCGCACCGCCGGCTGCCACCGCACCTTACCCAGCGCTTCGAACGCCTTGTCGTTGGCAGTGGCAGTCGTCGTCGCCGAATACTGCGGATAGAGCGGGGCCAGCAGGATCTTCTGGCAGCCGGCATCGAGCAGCGCCTTTACGCCGGCCTCGGTCGATGGGTTGCCATAGCGCATGCCGTATTCGACCATGACCTCGGGCATCCGCGCCTGCAGCTTCGATACCTGCCGCTTGGTGATCACGCGCAGCGGGCTGTCGTTCTCGGCCTGGTCCCAGATGCGCTTGTAGTTGGCGCCGGATTTGTTCGGCCGGGTGGTCAGCACGATGCCCTGCAGGATCGGCTGCCAGATCAGCGGACTGGTTTCGATGACCCGGCGATCGGACAGGAACTCGCTGAGGTAGCGCCGCATCGACCAGTAGTCGGTCCCGTCGGGCGTCCCGAGGTTGAGCAGCAGCACCCCGACTCTTGGCTGGCGGATAGGCGGATGCCCCGCCGGAATTTCGGTCAAGTGAGTGGCTCGCAGCTTGGAAGCATTCTAGGCGGGGGCACCATAGTCAGCGACGGTCACAACACAAGTGCAACCATGTCGCGGGAACCAGCTTGTGACCGAAGATCAGAGGCTGGCGAGCAGCAGCGCCGCACCGAAACCCAGCACCGCCATCGCCCCGATCAATTCCGATGCGCTCACCAGCTTCGAGCCGAGCCGGCTGCCGCCATCGAGGTATCGCCGCGCCAGGTCCTTGGCCGACACGGCAATGACCGCCAGCACCGAAACCGTGATGGCCGTCCCGAGCCCCATCAGGAGTGCTGCCACGACGCCGGCAAGGAAGACACCCTGGCTGAGCGCGAACACCAGCACCACGAGTGCACCGTTGCAGGGCCTGAGCCCGGCGCTCAGCACCACGCCAAGCTGCTCGCGCCAGTCGCCGCCCGTCTGGTCCGCCGTAACCACGTGATGGTGATGGCCGTGGTCTTCATCACCGTCGCCATGGTCGTGCCCGTAGTGTGCATGCCCCTGCGCCCGCCCGTAGGCATCGAAGCCGCCGGCCCCGGCCGCTGCTGCCACCGCCGGGCGGAACTCGAACGCCGGCCCTCGCTCGCTGAGCAAGGCATGCCGCTGCTCGGCTGCCGGCCGCCTTAGATGTGCCCCAGCCGCGCCAGTCGGCGCATGCGCATGCGTGTGCCCCCACCCGAACAGCTTTCGCGCCACCAGCCACAGCCCGAGCAGCACCATGAGCGCGTAGGCGCCGCGCTCGATCCAGATCACCGCCCCGTCCATCGCCGCCGTGGAGAGTTGCAGCAGCGCCGCCGCGACACCGACGAACGCCACCGCCACCACTGCCTGCAGCAGGCCCGAGCCGAAGCTCAGAAGGATTCCGCGTCGCATCTGCCGCTCGTTGGCGAGCATATAGCTGCCGATCACCACCTTGCCGTGACCCGGCCCCGCCGCGTGGAAAACGCCGTAGAGGAAGCTCAGGCCTCCCAGCACCCAGAACGCCGTCCAGTCCGACCTGAGCTGCCCCAGAGCCGCCGTCAGCGAGCGGTAGAACTGCTCCTGCCCCGCCACCAGCCAGCCGAGCGGGCCGGTGCGCGAAATCTTGAAGCCCGGCTCCACCGGCGGCCCGCCGAACGGCGTTGCGGGCTTCGCTTCCGCCACCTGTGTCGCCGCCTCGAGCGCCGTTGCTGCCGGAGCCGCGGCGGCCGCCCCCGTACAGTCGATGATAATCGCACCCTGCGCACCACGCACCGCCGCCTCGAGGTCGGGTGGCAGCGTCAGCACATCGGCCGACAGCTGCCCCAGCCGCTCCTGCAACTCGGGCGAAAGTTCCCGCGGCGGATCCATGCCCAGTGTGCAGCCGGCCGGCGCATTCTCGAGCGTCACGTCCGAAAGGTCGGCGAAGCTGATCGCGACATAGTATTCCGGGTCGGCGATGGCGAGTCCGAACCGGCCCTTGATCCGGTATGGCCCCTGCGGCTCCACGCCGAAAGTCAGCGTCGAGCGGTTGTCCTGGTAGACGAACCTGCCGTCGTCGAGCGAGGCCATCGGCAACGACGCCGCCCCCTCGCCCGCCAGGGTGTAGAAGCCGTACTCGGCCAGGCCCCGCACATTCTCGTCGGCGAGTTCCTGCATTTCCTCCGACGAGGTGATGCCGTCGCCATTCGTATCGAGCCCCTGGATCTGCCAGACCGAAAAGGCCTCGTCGAAAGTCCAGCTATTGTGGATGGCGACGAGTTCGCCCGCATCGTTGAAGCTGATGCGCGCCTTGGCATCGATGAGGATATGCGGATGCGCGTCCGCCGCACCGGCGCCGAACGCCAGCGCCCCAGCTGCAACCGCTCCCCGAAGAAATGCCCGCATAGCCGCCCCGTTTCAGCGCACCGGATTGTCCTCGAACCAATCGACCAGGTGGTCGATCAGCGCCCGGACCTTGCCGGCCAGGTGCCTCCGGTGCGGGTAGACCGCCGTGAGGCTCGGCCCCTCCGGCATGCGATCTTCGAGCACGCGTACCAGCCTGCCTTCGGCGATGTGCGGGTCCGCGAGGTAGGTCGGCAATACGGCGAAGCCAAGGCCGGTCAGCGCTGCCTGCATCGCCGCCACCGGAGAATTCACCCGCGCCTGCCCCGACACCTGCACCGAGACCGGCTCGCCGTTCTCGATGAAGCGCCAGGAACTGTGCGACGGCATGTTGCTGTCGAGCACGCAGGGCAGGTTCCTGAGCGCCTCGCCCGACGGCGGCACCCCGACGCGCGCGATCAGCTCCGGCGACGCACAGATCGCATGCTTCATGTCCGAAATCTTGCGCGCGATCAGCGAGGAATCCGACAGCGTAGTGATGCGGAGCGCCACATCGATCCCCTCCTCGACGAGGTCGACGAAGCGGTCCTCGAGCCTGAGGTCCACCGACATCAGCGGGTTGTTCGCGATGAAGGTGAAGATCGCAGGCGCCAGCGTCGTCTCGCCCAGGTTGCGCGGCGCCGAGATGCGCACGAGCCCGCGCGGCTCCGCCGTCTGGTCGGAGATCGTCGCATCGAGGTCGTCGAGTTGCTGCAGCAGCGCGCTCGCCTCGCGGTAATAGGCCTCCCCTGCTTCGGTCAGGCTCAGCTTGCGCGTCGTCCGGTTCATCAGCCGCACGCCGAGATAATCCTCGAGGTCGGTGACGTATTTCGACAGCAGGGCCTTGGACTTGCCATGCTGCCGCGCCGCCGCCGAGAAACCGCCGGCGTCGAACACCTGCACGAAGGCCCGGATACGGGCCAGATCCTGGCTCATGACTTCCGGCTCATAGGTCTTGGCTCACGTCTTGTGGCCTTTGCGGTCGATCCAAGCCATAGGTCATCTGGAATCGCTGAACAATGGCGGCACGCAGCGCGTTTCTGTTTCGTTGGCGCTTTAACGATAGGATGGGCCACATGTCGCTCCAGCCTGCCCAAGAGGCTATCTATCCGCCGATGTCCAAACCCAAGGCGCGCTCAACGCTTTACCGCCTGATCGAAGCCGGCCAGCTGGCGCGCCGCGCCCTGCTGGTGCCGCTGCTCGACCGCGGACTGGAACCGGGCGACGATGCGGTGATCTTCGCCCTCCACACCCGGCTCGGCGCCACCGAGGCCGAACTGGCCGGAGAACTCGAGCTCGACGCCGAGGCCCTCGATCACCGCCTCGCCCGCCTCGCCGAGCGCGACGTCGTCACCCGCCAGGCCATCGGCCCCGACCTGGTGCCCGGC
>JAEYTN010000103.1 GCA_023433985.1 Pseudomonadota bacterium
CCGCCGTTGAAGGTGATCGTCTCTCCAGCGCCGGGGCGCAGGGTGACCTTGGCGCCCTTCATGACGAAGAGGTCGCTGCCCGCCTCGGAGCCGGCCTTGCCGCGATCGCCGGCGGTACCGCCCATCACGTCGTTGTCGGAGAAGGTGGTGGTGCCTTCGATGGTGAGCTCGCCGCCATCGCGCACGAAGATGGCGCCGCCGAAGCCGGAGCCGCCGCCGCCGAACAGGCCGTCGCCGTCGGAGCCGTCGCCGGCACCGAAACCGCCGCGACCACCGGTACCGGCCGAGCCATCGGGGGCGTACATGCCGTCGCCCGCCTTGCCGCCTGCGCCGCCCGCGCCGCCGCCGGCACCAAAGCCGCCATTGCCGCCGTCGCCACCGACACCGCCGGCGCCGCCGGTGGAGACGGAGATACCGCCGTCGCCGCCATCGCCGCCGTCGCCGCCGACACCGCCGCCGAAGAAGTCGGTGCCGTTGCCGCCGTCACCGCCGTTACCGCCGTCACCGCCCTGCGCGACGCGGCCGTCGGCGAGCGCCAGGTTCCAGGCGATGAGGCTCGCGGTGTCCTTGGCGAGCTGGACGTAGGTCTCGGTCAGCGCGGCCGCGTCGACCACGGACTTGGCGATATCCGGAACCGGGATCGGCGCGCCCTTGGGCGTCAGGTCGGCAGCGACCTGCGCGGTGCCGATGGCGGCCTGGATCGCGCCGATAGCCACCTCGAGCGTCAGCTGCGGCTGGAAGGGCAGGGCGTTGCCGCCATCGCCGCCGTTGCCGCCGGCACCGCCGGCCTGACCGACGCCGCTGCCGTCGGAGCCCTGCTGGCCCTGCTTGCCGTCGCCGCCTTCACCGCCGTTCACCAGCGCGTAAATGATGTCGTTGTCGGCGCCGTTCTGGCCGTTCTGGCCGTGGGCGTTCGAGCCCATGCCGTTCATGGTGCCGCCGGTGACGAGGGGCGACGAGAATTTCAGGCTCGACACGATGCTGGGATCGTCGACGGCGGCGCTGAGCACGACCTGGCCGGTCTGCGCATCGACGCTCACCACGGTGACGCCGGGCTGGATGCCGGGGCCGCTGATCACCTGGCCGGGCTGGATGCCTTCGGGCAGGGTGCCGGGAACGAAGTTGATGGTGGTGCCGCTGACGCCCTGCACGCCGGTGAAGGAGAGGCTCGAGGGCACCTCCTCGCCGGTGAGGGTCTTGTCGAGGGTGACGGTGGTCACCTGCTTGCCGTCGACCGTGGTGGTCGTCACCGACTGGATGACGGTGTTGGGCGGAATGCCGGTGCCGGAGACCAGCATGCCGGCCTTCAGCGCCTCGTTGGCGCGCGGCAGCACGATGGTGTTCGAGCCGATGGCCGCGGCAATGGTGGCGGCGTTGAAGCCCGAAATGTTGCTTCCGGGTTCTACCACCTTGTCGATGGTCACCGACTTGCCGTCGGGGCTGACGGCGGTGATCTTCGCACCATCAGGAATGCCCTCGCCGGTCACGACCATGCCCACTTCGAGCGCACCGGCCGGCCGGTCGGCCATGGTGATGGTGGTATTGCCGCCGTCCGAGGTGAAGCCGGTGAGCGGGCTCGCACTGAAGGCGCCGACCTGCACGAAATCGAAGGCGGTGGCGGGCGGCGCGGTGACCGCGGCGCTGAGCGTGACGACACCGGTGGTAAAATCGATGCTCTGCACGGTGGTGCCCGCCGGGATGCCGGCGCCGCGGATGTAGCTGCCGACCTGGACCTGCGGGTTGCTCGGATCGCCGAGTTGCGCGCTGCTGAGCTGGACCTGCTTGGTCGACAGCGTTTCGGTCGGCATGGCGAGGCTGGCCAAGGTGACCGGCGTAACCGGGAGCGGATCCTTGAAGGTGATCGAGCTGCCGCTGACCGAGAGGATTTCGGCCGTGGTGCCCTCGGGCGTGATGCCCGGGATGCTCACCTTCATGCCCGGCTTGAGCATCGAGTTGGGCGCGCTCAGCTTGATGGTGGTGACGGTGGTGCCGTTGCCCGAGCCGGTAAGGCCCGGATCGGCGACGAGGCCACCGATGCCGATCACCGCAGTCTGGTTGCCGGCGAGCGCCACGGCGACCGAGCCGGTCGAAACGCCGGGATCGCTGCCGCCCTTGCCGCCAATGGCGGTGTTGGTGTTGAAGTCGACGTTCCTGATGGTCAGCTTGCTGCCGGCATCGACGAAGAACACGCCGCCGAGGCCCGCGCCGCCTCCGGACCCGTCACCGCCCTTGGTGACGAAATTGGTGTAGATCTTGTCCTCGACGACCGTGCCGCTCTTCAGCTGGTCGAGGCCGTAGAAGCTGCCGTCGGTGGCGCCGCGGACGATGTAGCCGGTGTCCGCGTTGCCATCGACGATGGTGCGGTCGTCGGCCTGGGCCGGGCGGATGTCCGCCGCGGCGAGGCCAGCCACCAAGGCGAGGGCGGAAACGCCCGCCAATGCTCCGCGCCGAAACTCGGCCAGAGCGGGGCTCCACAGCACGCCCCTCCGACCATAGTCGGCAACAGAATAGACAGCATTGAACGACGACATTTCCTAACCCCCGCCAGGCGACTAGCCCGTCGTGCTGACCCAAAGCGGCACACGAGCGACAGCGAGCGTTAACAGTGCGGGGGAGGGGGATTATTACCGAACATTACAGCCCGACGCGCAAAGCGATGCAGCGCTGCAACACGCACAAGTAGAATTGCGCGTGCCCGGCGTGGCTATGCACAAGAGTGCTGGATCAGACGAGAACGACCGGCTCGCACAGCCGGTAACCCCAGTTCCGGATCGACCGGATGGGACGCGAATCGGCGCCGGCTTCGCGCAGCTTGCTGCCCAGCCGGAACACCGCGACGCCGACATTGGTGCGGCTGTAGGACCAGCCGGAGCGCTCGAAGATTTCGAGGATCTGCCAGCTTTCGAGCCGCATGTCGGGCGCACGCGCGAAGGCGCCGAGCAGGGCGGCTTCCTGCGGACGCACCTCGACCGAAGCGTCGGCGCCGATCAGCGTGCGGTTGCGCATGTCGAGCCTGAGGCGCGCGGCCGGCGGCGTACCGATGGCGAGCCGGCGCTCCAGCGACGCAACGGCGGCGCTGAGCTCGTCGTTGGAAACCGGCTTGGTGAGGAAGATGTCGGCGCCCCCCTCGAACCCCGCCTTGCGGTCGGTATCGCGGTTGCGCCCGGTGACCATGATGATGCCGGTGCGCGGCTGTATGGCCCGCAGCCGGCGGGTCAGGCTGAAGCCGTCCTCGCCGGGCAGGTTGACGTCGACCACCATGATGTCGATGGGCTCGTCGCTGGTCTGATCGACCATGGCCTCGGCCGAATCCATACCGATGGCGCGGTAGCCACCATCGCGCAAAGTGTCGACCATGACGTCGCGCAGCTCGTCATTGTCCTCGATTACTGCCACGTTCAGCATGGATGCCAGACCTCCAGCCGGACGCGTGAATCCTCGACGGAGCAACTGACGCGGCCGCCCAGGAGCTCGGCCAGGCCGCGCACCACGTAAAGACCGAGACCAAGACCAGTTTTGGATGTGGCGCCCGGGCCACGATAAAATTTATCAAACATCATCGCGGGGTCAGGCACGGCCCGACCCATCGCGTTCTCGATAGAAATAGACACGCCCCCGCGTCCCCCGACGCCGCCCGATTCGCTGACCAAGATATCCACCGGTGAATCGGCGGGCGAGTATTTGAGCGCGTTGTCCACGAGGTTGCGCACAAGGACGTCGATCAGTTGCGCATCAGTACGTATGCTGACGGACGGCAACTGACGCAAGTTGACCCGCCCGGCGGCTGCCGGTTCGGCGGCGATCTTTTCGAGCAGATCGCCGACGGCAACAGTCTCGCGGGCGACCGGCAATTGTCCCTGCTCGAGCCGCTCGGCGCAGGTCGACAGATCGATCAGGGCCGTCATGCTGTCGACGGCGCTGGCCACGCGCCCGCGGGCCGGGCTGCCGGCGGGGATGGCCGGCAGCGACAGGCGGATCACCGACAGCGGGGTCTTCAGCTCGTGCGAGAGCATGGCGAGGAAGCGGCCGCGTACGTCGTGCTCGCGCCGCTCTACTTCGAGCTGCCGCCGGGCGAGGCCGAGTTCGGTGGCGGCACGCCGCACCTGGGCGGAGCGGGCGCGAAGGATCAGAAACGCCAGGGCGCCCGAGAGCGCGCCGTGCACCAGCAGGCCGTTGCGGGACAGGACGGTTGCGGCCGTCATTCCCAGGATCGGGAACGTGCTCATCACGAGCGCGGCCGATTGCAGCAGGGCCGCAAGACGCACGACGTTGCGGCCGGGGGGCGCTTCGCGGCGCGCGAGGAAGGCGAGGACGGCGACCACGGGCGGCGCAGTGAGCACGACCAGCGCATTGAGCTGCAGGCCGATGCGGGTGGCGCCGAACGCGAGCAACACCGGGACGGCCACCTCGGCGGCGACGAGCGGGACGACGATCCAGGTGGCGCCCCGCGGCACGTCGAAATTGCGGAGCAAGCGCAGGTAGAACAGCAGCTGGCTGAAGGTAGCGCCCCAGACGAGCGTGCTGGTGACGCCATCGAGCGGCACCCAGGGCAGCAGCACGGCGAGGTAGCCAGTGAGGGCCAGCCCGTAGCTGATCGAGACCAGTTGCGCCCCGATGTACCAGAGCATCAGGGTCTCGCGGGTGGCAAGGTATTCGAGCGTGGCCCAGATCAGCATGGCGAGCATCAGCCCCACCACGATGGCGCCGAGGATGCCGAAGCGCAGGTCGTCGGTGAACAGGTGGCCATAGGGGATGGCCTCGATGCCCAGCAGGGAGGTGCTGGTGGTCTTGAGGCGCAGGTAATAGGTGACCTCGGCAGCCGGATCGATCGGGAAGCCGAGCGTCACGCCAGCGCGTCGGTTGGCATAGGCGAGGCGGTCGCCGCTGACCTCGGTGGTCCAGCCCCCGGCATTGTCGGGGGAGTAGAGGGTGAGCTCGTCGAGATAGGTCGGCCACGCACGCAGAACGAGCAACTGGTCGCTGGGGTCGGGGCGCACGGTGAGCCGCAGCCAGAAGGCGGAGTCGGTGTAGCCGGCCGAGAGGATGGGCGGGGCCGGCGCAAACTCGCGCTGGACGACATCTTCGATGCCGAGGGTTCCGGCCGGATCCTCCAGCACCTGCCGGTCGACGATGCGATCGGCGGCTGCCGCCGGAAGGACGAAGAGCAGCAGCGCGATCAGCCACGCGGCCAGCCGCAACAGGCGGCCGAAGCTCGTCGGAGGAAGTTGGTCGGCTGGCGTCAACAATTGTCGGTCTTGAAAACCCGGCGGTTCTGGAGTTCTTGCGGGGAGGCGAATCGTCAATTCGCTCGTATCCGTCTTGGCACGCCCTCTGAGTCCTCGCCATCAGCATGTCCAGTAAGCCCTATGTGATCGATGAGATAATCTCGGCCAAGGCCATCGCGGCGCGGGTCGAAGGTTTGGCGCGCGAGATTGCGGGGCATTACTCCGATACCGAGAAACTCGTGGTCGTAGGGCTGTTGCGCGGCAGCTTCATCTTTATCGCCGACCTGGTGCGCGAGCTGGACCTGCCGGTGGAGGTGGATTTCCTCGAGGTATCATCCTACGGCAACTCGACGGAATCGAGCCGCGAGGTGCGGATACTCAAGGACCTGCGGGGCGAGATCGAAGGCCGGGACGTACTGGTGGTCGAGGATATCGTCGACACGGGTTACACGCTCCGCCATGTGCTCGACATCCTCTTGACCCGGCATCCCCGGCGGATCGAGGTCTGCGCGCTGCTAGACAAGCCGTCGCGGCGCGAGGTGGACGTGAAGGCGCGGTGGATCGGCTTCGAGATCCCCGACCGTTTCGTGGTGGGCTACGGCATCGACTACGCGCAGCGCAACCGCAACCTGCCGCATATCGGGGCAGTGCGGTTCGTAGAGTAAGGCCGCACGCACTTCCGGCCCCTAGTGCCTTTCGGTAACCGTGACTATATTGGGAACCAATAGAGTTCACCGAAAAGGCATTTCCGATGGCCCTTGGTTCACCGGACAAGGTCGAAACCTGCAACGCCATGGGCGACATCCTCAATCGCATCGGCGACAAGTGGAGCGTCATGATCGTGGGCTACCTGAAGCGCAAGACGATGCGCTTCAACGAGCTGCGGCACGCCATCGGCGGCATCTCGCAGCGCATGCTGACGCTGACGTTGCGCAACCTGGAGCGCGACGGACTGGTCACGCGCACCGTGTTCCCCGAAATTCCGCCGCGGGTGGAGTACCAGCTCACCGAGCTCGGCCGCACGCTGACCGAGCCGCTCGATGCGCTCTGGAACTGGGCTGCCGAGCATCAGCACGACGTGAGCAGCGCGCGGCGCGAGTACGACGCCGTGCATGAGGGCGCGGCCGAGCAACGTCCCGCAGAACGCCGGTACGCCGGCGCGGCACGGTGAGCCGGGTCACTCGGCAGAGCCTCGCCGCGGACCTCCGCGCCATCGGCCTCGCGCCCGGTGACGCGGTGCTGGTTCACGCGGCCCTGCGCAAGGTCGGCCCGGTGGTGGGCGGGCCGGACACGATCCTCGATGCGATGCGCGACGTGGTGGGGTCCACGGGGACGATCCTCGGGTATACCGACTGGCAGCTCGAGGACGAGGATCGCGACGACCTGGCGCTCCGTCCACATATTCCCGCCTTCGATGCGGCCCGCTCGCGGGCGACGCGCGACAACGGCTTCTGGCCGGAGCTGCTGCGGACGACGCCGGGCGCGCGGCGCAGCGGCAATCCCGGCGCGTCGATGGCGGCGCTCGGGGGCAGGGCGGAGTGGTTCACGGCCGACCATGCGCTCGATTATGGCTACGGCCCGCAATCCCCGCTCGGCAAGCTGGTGGACGTCAGGGGCAAGGTGCTGATGCTGGGGGCGCCGCTCGACACGATGACGATCCTCCATCACGCCGAGCACCTGGCCGACTTTCCGAACAAGCGGGTGATCCGCTACGAGGCGCCGTTGCTGGTGGACGGCGTGCCGACCTGGCGCTGGTTCGAGGAGTTCGACACCAGCGATCCGCCGGACGGGATGGCGGACGACTATTTCGCCACCCTCACCGAGGCGTTCCTCGCCAGCGGCGAGGGTGCGCGCGGGGTCATCGGGCAGGCGGGATCGGTGCTGGTGCCGGCGGCGGGCGTCGTGGCGTTCGCAGTGCGTTGGATGGAAGAGAATATTCGGTAGGCCAACCGCACTTGTATCGCGTGTATCGCGCGGCTCCATCGCTTTTCCCCTTGGGAGAAGATGCCCGAGGGCAGATGAGGGGTCGTCGAGAGCAGAACGGCGAGGCGCTGGAACTTGAGACCACCCCTCATCCGGCTGCCGCCACCTTCTCCCGCAAGGGGAGAAGGTGAACTTGCAGCGATGGCACCCTGAACAGGCGCCATCGAAAGCGCCTACTACACCAGCGCCTTGATTTCCTTTTTCCGCCAGAAGCCCAGGTAGTAGATGGCCTGGAGGATCAGGAGGGCGGAGAAGCTCAGGCAGTAGCCGATCCAGACGCCGTCGAGGCCGAAGACGTTGCTGAGGATCAGCGCGGCCGGGATTTCGACGCCGACGATGGCGGCCAGCGAGAGCAGCATGGGGATCCAAACGTCGCCCGAGGCCCGCATCACCGCCGAGAAGGTGGTGCCCCAGCCCGAGACGACGCAGCTCCACAGCACGATGTGCAGCAGTCGCTCCGCCACTTCGACCACGCCCTCGTCGGTGATGAAGGCGCGCACCAGGTACTCGGAGCCGACATAAGCCAGCGCCACCAGCCCACCGGTGATGATGAGGTTCATCAACAGCGCGGTGCGCGTCACCTTCTCCACCTCGTCGAAGCGTCGGGCGCCGATCGCCTGGGCGGCGAAGATCGAGGCGGCGATGGAAATCGACATGGCCGGGAACTGGATGTAGCTCAGCACCTGGTTCACGGCGCCGAAAGCCGCCGTTGCGCTGACGCCGAAGCGGTTGACGATGCCGACGATGACAAGGCCCGAGATCGACGCCACGATCATGGCGATACCCGCCGGGATGCCGAGCCGGAGGATGACGCCCAGCAGCTTGAAATCGACCTTGAGGTTGGCGATCAGCTCGGCGTCGGGCGCCATCGGGCTCCCCTTCCGGCGAAGCCAGAAGTAGAGGAACACCAGCACCACCATGAAGCCGGCGATGAAGGCCACCGCCGCTGCATTGACGCCCAGCTGCGGCAGCCCGAACCAGCCCTGGATCAGGGCAGGCGTGACCACCAGGCCAACCGCGATGGACAGGATCAGCGAGAAGAGCGGCGTGGTGGTGTCGCCGACGCCACGCAGCATCGAGGTGACGATGAGGAAGATGAAGAAGCCCGGCATGCCGATCAGAACAATCCGGCCGTAGCCGGCGGAGAGATCCAGCACCTCGGCAGGCGCACCGAGCAGGCTCATCAGTTCGCGCGAGAACAACGCGCCGATCACCGCGACCACGAGGCCCATGAGGAAGCCGACGGTGAGCGTGGTGCCTGTCACCTGCTTGATCTTGGTGATGTTCCTGGCGCCCCAGGCCTGCCCGATGAGGATGGCGGAGCCCGAGGCCAGGCCGATCACGAAGCTGATCAGCAGGAACATGACGGGGAAGAAGGTCGAGATGGCCGCGAGCGCATGCGTGCCGATCATCTGCCCGATATAGACCGAGTTGATGGTGCCCGAGAGGCTCTGCAGGATGTTGCTGAGCATCAAGGGCAAGAGGAAGACGAGGAAGCGCTGCCAAAGCGGGCGCGAGAAGTCGATCATGATGGTAATTCCGTATCCCTGACTGTAACGGCGCCGACCCCGAGATCGCTGGAAGCCAGTGAGGCTGCCGGTCGGGCCACTTCACATCGCGACGGCGATGCTGGCGGGTCTGGGCACGGATGGGATTTGGCGCACGTCGCCTCAATACGCGCGGGCAGGTGTCCGGTCAACGGGGCTGCTAGTATCCTAATCATCGCGCGGGATGATGGATACGATCGTCAAAAGTCATCACCGCGGGCGATGCGGATCGGCTAGTGTCCGCCACCATGGATCAACGCGCTTCATCTGCCCGGAGCCAGTTCTGGCTCGGCGTCAGCATGTTCATTCCCGTCGCCATCTCCATCGCCAGCTATGGCGTGGTGTGGGGCGTGCTTGCCGGCCAGAAGGGGCTGGGCGTGCTCGAAGTGCTGCTGATGAGCGGGCTGGTATTCGCCGGCGCCAGCCAGTTCGTGGCGCTCGACAGCTGGACGCCGGGGGCGCTCCCGATCGTTTCGATCGTGGCGGCCACCGCGATCGTGAACCTGCGCATGGTGCTGATGTCGGCGACGCTCCGGCCACTGGTCTCGCACCTGCCGCTGCCGCAGGCGCTCGCCTCGATGTTCTTCGTCTCGGACGAGCAGTGGGCGATGGTGATGGCGGAGATGCGGAAGGGCGGCGGCAGCGTCGCCTTCCTCCTCGGTTGCGGCGTGCTGAGCTGGTTCAGCTGGACCGGCTCGACGCTGCTCGGGCGGGTGGTCGGGGCGTTCATCGACGATCCGGTGAAGTACGGGCTCGATTTCGCCTTCACCGCCACGTTCATCGCCCTGCTGCTCGGCATGTGGCGGGGGCGAGGCGACGTCGTACCGTGGCTGACTGGGGCGCTCGCGGCGCTGCTCACCGCCAGCCTGGTGGAAGGCAAGTGGTACATCATCGTCGGCGGCATCCTCGGCAGCCTCGCCGGAGCGCTGTTCGACCAGTGGAGGGGAAAGCGCCATGTCGCTTGAGGCGCTGATCACCACCCTGGGCATGGCGGCCGTGACTTTCGCCATCCGTGCCGCCGGGCTGCTGCTTGCCAATCGGCTGCCGTCGCAGGGATTTGTCGCCAACTGGATGAAGCATGTGCCGGGGGCGGTGCTCGCCGCGCTGGTCGCGCCGGCGGTGCTGGCGGTGGCGCCGGGGCGCAGTCTTGCCGAAGCGTTCATGCCGGCGGAGACGGCGGCGGCGGTAGTCGTCGCGATCATCTACTTCGCCACGCGCAACCTGTTCGCGGCGATGGCGGGCGGGGTGGTGGCGGTGTTCGTCATGCGCATGTGGCTCGGGGCCTGACCGGGAACGCGCTCCGGGCTTCCGCCGTTGATCGTGCGGAGGCGTGCCGTCCGGTACGCCCACTATCGTTTCGGAGGTCACGATGCAGACCATCACCGGACTGTTCGACACCTATGAGCATGCGCGCCAGGCGGTGCACTCGCTGCACGAGGCCGGCGTTCGCCGCGCCGATATCAGCCTCGTTTCGCGCACCGCCGACGACGTGCCGCCCGACGAAATCGGCGAGGGCGCGACGGCGGGCGCCGAGATCGGCGCGGGCCTCGGCGCGGCGGGCGGGTTGCTGGCCGGCCTCGGCATCGTCGCTATTCCGGGCCTGGGGCCGGTGGTGGCCGGTGGCTGGCTGTTCGCGACGGCGATCGGGGCCATGGCGGGTGCCGGTGTCGGCGCCGCAACCGGCAGTCTGGTCGGCGCACTGACCCGGGCGGGCATCCCCGAGACCGATGCCCATGTGATGGCGGAGAGCGTGCGGCGTGGTGGCGCAATCGTCTCGGCGCGCGTCGACGAGGCCCATGCCGAGGCGGCCGCGGCGATCCTCCGCCACGCGACCGGCGCCGATATTGCCAGCCGCCGTGACGCCTACGAGCGGGAAGGTTGGCGCGAGTTCCGGGAAGAGCAGGAGCTCGACCTCGAGACGGCCACACGGCCTACGGATCGCTACCCGACGGTGCCGCCGCTGGTGTGAGCGGTTGCGCCGCTGCCTCCGGCGGCTAGGCCACCTTGTACTGGGCGGCGTGGAGACCGACGTAGTAGCTCAGGTCTTCGTTGGCGAGGCCGAGGCCTTCCATGACGGCGGTCATGAAGGCGACCTGACTGGTGCCGGCGGCGGTGACGATGCGGTGGTCGGTAACGGCTGCAGGCGTGTCGCGGTAGTGGGCGCTGCCCTTGTAGCCGGTAGGGTCGAGGTAGCCCGCCCCGTTCGAGGTGTGGCGCAGGTCGTCGAGTATGCCAGCTTTCGCGGCCGCCCACGTGCCGTCGCAGATGAGGCCGAGCAGGACGCCGGCATCCCTGGTTGCCTGCAGCAGCGGGGCAATGTCGGGCGGGGTTGCCGCCTGCCACGCCTCGCCGCCGCAGACGATCACGGCGTCGAAATCGCCGGGCTTCACATCCTCCGCCGCCATGTCGGGCGTCACCCGCATGCCGCCCGCCGAGGTCACCGGCGCGCCGCCCGGGGTCGCGTAGTTCGTTTCCACCTTGTAGTAACTATGGGCGACGGCGTTCAGCAGCGTCGTCTCCCAGTCGGCGAAGCCTTCGGTGAGAATGGTCACGATGCGAGTCATTTCGTTGCTCCTTTGTCGATGGCCCGAGCCTAGCGAAGGGCAGCACCTGATTTTGTCAGCAGGGCGAAGCTGATGGCCAGGCGCTCCGAACGGCTGCTCGAGCTGCTGCAGGCGCTGCGGCGCCGGCGCATGCCGGTGAGCGGGCAGGTGCTGGCCGAGGAGATGGGCGTGTCGCTCCGTTCGCTGTATCGCGACATCGCGACGCTGAAATCGATGGGCGCAGCGATCGACGGCGAGGCCGGGCTCGGCTTCCAGTTGCGCGCCGAGCACTTCCTGCCGCCGCTGATGTTCACCGACGAGGAACTCGAGGCGGTGGTGCTGGGACTGCGCGGCCTGATCTACGGACCGGACGGCGAGATGGCGGCGACTGCCCGTGACGCCTCGGCAAAGATCGCCGCGGTGCTGCCGGGGGAACGGCGCGACGAGATGGAGACGATCGGCCTGTTCGTCATCCCCCGCTCGGGCGAAACGCCGGAGAGCCGGATCCTCGGGCCGCTGCGCCGGGCGCTGCGGGAGGAGCGGCAGGTCTGGCTCGGATATCGGGACAAGTCGGGCGCCCTCAGCGAGCGGACGATCTGGCCGGTGGCGCTCGGGTATTTCGAGAACCACCAGACACTGGTCGCCTGGTGCACGCTGCGCAACGACTACCGGAGCTTCCGGGTCGACGGGATGCAGGCGGTGGAGTTGCTGGAGGCCAGGCTGCCTGAGCCGCGGCGCACGCTGTTCCATCGCTGGTCGCAGGCGCGCCGGATGCCGAGCCTTACCTGAGCGGCGCACGCAAGGTTCAAAATCGTTTGACCGGGCGCCCTCCGCCGTTGAGCGATGCGGAACGCGTTGCTAGAAGCATGCCGCTCCCTGTCCATCGCCTTCGGAGGCGCCTTGTCCGTGCCGTTCAGCCGGCGTCTCGCCGCCCTCTTGGTCGCCATCCTCGCGATTTTCGCCACCTGGCCGGCCTTCGCCAATCCGCGCCTGCTGGTCGACATGGATACGGGCGAAGTGCTGTATGCCGAGGAGGCGGGCCAGCCCTGGCATCCTGCTTCTCTCACCAAGCTGATGACCGCCTACATGGCCTTTGCGGCGGTGAAGGCCGGACGCATCGAGCTCGACAAGCCGATCAAGATTTCGCGCGAGGCGTGGAACCAGGCGCCCTCCAAGTCCGGACTGAAGGTGGGCTCCTCGATCACGCTGCGCGACGCGCTCTACGTGCTGGTGGTGAAATCCGCCAACGACATCGCCGTGGCAATTGCCGAGGCGGTGTCGGGCAGCGAGGATGCGTTCGTGGCCGAGATGAACCAGATGGCGAAGGCCATGGGGCTGAGCGCCACAAACTTCGTCGATCCCAACGGCCTGCATGCCGACGGGCAGGTCACCTCGGCACGCGACCTCGCCATGCTGGCGCTCTACATCCACCGCGACTACCCCCAGTATCTCGACATGTTCTCGACCGAGAAAGTGCGGCTGGGCAAGGCGAGCCTCGAGACCAATAACGGGCTGCTGGAGCACTTCGCCGGCACCACCGGCATGAAGACCGGGTACATCTGCGCCTCCGGCCTCAACATCGTTGCCACCGTGCGGCGTGACGGGCGCAACCTGCTCGCTGTCGTGCTCGGGGGCTCGTCGGCGCGCGAGCGCAACGAAATGGCGGCCGAGCTGGTGCTGAAGGGGCTCGCCGGATCGGTGTCCGGGACCGGCAAAAGCGTCGTGGCGCTCGAGAACATCGACGCCGAGCCGGTCAACATGCGCGCCAATATTTGCGGCAAGCAGGCCAAGAAATACATCGCCGAGCGCGAAGCCGCCTTCCCGATGGGCCTCAAGGGCCAGCCGAGCTACCTCACCGACGAGATCGACGGGGTGGTGTACGAGGCGACGGACCTCGGCGTGATCGTGGACATTCCCCTGCCTCGCCCGCGCCCGAGCTGGGCGCCGGCTGCGGTGGCGATCGCGGAGTAGGGCGGGGCATCAGGCCTTCGTAACCTCGAACCGCAGCACATCCCCCTCCGTGCTCACGTCGCACGTATGCCCGTGCTGGCGGCAGTAGAGCGGGATGTCGATCTTGGCCATGGGGTCGGTGGCGAGGACCACCAGGACCGTGGCGGGGGCGGCCGCCTCGATGCGCTTTTCGAGCTTCAGGACGGGCAGGGGGCATTTCAGCCCCCTGCAGTCGATGATCTCACGGGGCAAGCACGAGCACCCAGTAGACGCCGTTCTGCGAGGCGGGCTCGTAGACCACGCCGAGGCCGGCACGGCCGACGCCCGGGGTGGCAAGGGCCGCCGCATCGGTCGGGACGGCGCGCCAGCCCGAGAACACTTCGGCGAAGGTGGGGTAGCCAGCGGACAGCCGCATGACGGTGGCGCCGGGCGGCAGCAGCGGCTGGGCGCCGGTCTTGGCATAGTTCTGCGCCAGCGCCTGGGCGGTGGAGTCGAGCACGGTGTCGCCGCGCACGTCGGGCGCGCCGTTCTGGCGGCGGTAATCGTTGAGCAGGAACAGTGCCTCGACCCGGTTGAGCTGGGCGCCCGGCCGGTTCATCGGCGTGGTCAGCCCCTCGGACAGCGGCGCGCCGCCGCCCATCGAGCAGGCGGCCAGCGCCACGGCGAGACCGGCAGCGAGGGCGAGGCGAAAGAGGTGTCGTGCGGTCATGGGGTATCCTTCGGGTGTTGCCGGGCCCGTGCAAAGCTGCGCTGGTGACCCCGACGCGATTCGAACGCGTGACCCCAGGATTAGGAATCCTGTGCTCTATCCTGCTGAGCTACGGGGTCTCCAGGCGGCTTCGCAATAGCAAATGAACGCCGACAATTAAACCCTTCGCTCAGAGCATGGCCATGCGC
>JAEYTN010000296.1 GCA_023433985.1 Pseudomonadota bacterium
TGATGACATCGTCGAATCCCATCTCGATGCAGCGGGCGATCGCCTCCTGCGACGGGCTTTCCGAGAAATAGACCAGCGGCGAGAAGCGGATGCGACGGGTCGCGGCGAAGCGAACCTGGTCGGCCACGCCCTTGAGCGTGCGCACGTCCGACACGGCGGCGAAAAGAAAAAAGAGCAGCGGCGTCTGCTGCGACTGCGCCTCGGCGGCGGCGACGGACTGGAACGGCTGCACCACCGGAAACCCGAGCTCGCGCCCCATATCCAGCAATGCGGCGCCGGGCCCGTCCTCGGGCCCCACCACATAGGCACAAGCCTTCATGGCCGCCCCTTCCGGTCAATTGCATTCCCCGCCCGCCAGTCTAGGCGCCGGGGCTTGCCGGCGGGTTAAGGCTGCCGGAGCTCGCCGCGAAACAGCGGCGCATGCACCTGCATCAGCCTGACGATGCGATCGGCGACCCGCCGCACCTCGGGCCGGTGCCGGTCCTCGTGGTGGCTCACCAGCCATTGCTCCTGGTAGAGTTCGGTGATCGGCGAGGCGACGCGCGTCAGGCGCGGATCGCTGTCGGCCGCAAAGCACGGAAACACCGACAGCCCGGCGCCGGCCGCCACCAGCTCGGCCACTGAATGCGGATCGTTGCCGCGCACCCCGATGCGGTCGCCGTGATGCGCCATCAGCCAGCGCGCCGAAGGGAGGTTCGCGGCATCGCCCACCACGCCGACGAACAGCCCCGCCTCGACGCCGTTGATCAGGTTGCGCCCGGCATAGAGCGCGTGCGCCACCCGGCCGATCTGCCGGCCGGCGAGGTTCGGCTCGGTGGGCCGCGCGGCGCGCAGGCCGAGGTCGGCGGCGCGGCGGCCGATATCCACCTTCTCGTTGGCGGTGACCAGCTCGATGCGGATGCCGTCATCGACATGCCAGATCTGGCCGATATGCCGGGAGATGAAGGCGGAGGTCCAAGTGCCGGCGGAAATGCGGACGATCTTGTCGCCCAGGTTGCCCTCGCGCCAGCGCGTCACCGCCAGCATCGCCTGCTCCACCTCCTCGGCCCGCTTCAGCAATTCCTCGCCCGCCCGGGTGAGCTCGTAGCCGGTCTGCTTGCGCACGAAGAGGGGCTCGCCGATCTGGTGCTCGAGCGCGGTGATGCGGCGGCCCAGCGTTGCGGCGCTGAGCCTGGTGGTGCCCGTGGCCGCGGTCAGTCCGCCCAGCCGCGCCACGTCCAGAAAGAGCCGCAGGTCGTCCCAGGAAAGTCCCTCGGCCTCCGCCATTTTTCATCCCTGCAAAACGTGTTGCCAGCTTACCTGTATCGTTTCAACGGCGGTGTGGGCAAGTATGCGGATGGGACAAACGCCTGATCCTGCGCGAGCGGGAAGCTCGGACGCCCCAGGAAGCAAGCGACGATCAGGACAGGGATCGGCCGATGACTCGACCGATAGCGGCGTCGCTTTGCGCAAGTGAAAGGAGAAGCATCATGTTCCGCAGCATCATGCGACGCGTCCGCAAGTGGCAACGCGTGAGCGACGACATCGCCCGGATGAAGCGCCTCGATGACACCCTGCTCGCCGACATGGGCATCGAGCGCGAGCAGATCAGCGCCTTGGTCCGCGGCAAGCTTCGTCGATGACAACTACCTGCTCCTCGCCTGCGGCCGAAACCGTGACGCAGAGGCAGGAATTGGGGAGACGGGCGTTACGCCGCCTGTCCCCGCAGCGATTCGCGCACTGCTGCCTCGGCCGCTTCGATCGAGTCGAAGAGCTGGCCATCGACGCCGAAAGCGTCGAGCTTCACGGCGAGGAAGCGGAAGCCTTCTTCGGATGCAACCAGGACGCCCTTGGGTTCGCCATCGATATCGATGGCTATGGGCTTGGCGCTATGTGGCTTCTCGAAATGGGCATGCTGCATGGAAAAACCCTCCATCGGCCCGTCGCTGGCGACGGCCGGGTGTTAGCTGAACTGTGAGACGAATGCGTGACGCCGGTCGCGGTCACATTCGGTTGGTTCGCCAACACCCTTTGGTGCGGGTTTTTACCCATTTGCCGATAATCCCGGTTCGGAGCGCGGTGCGAAGTGCGATTTGCAATTTCGTCTCCTTTTCCGGTGGCCGAGAGGGCCAATGGGCCAAATCCATGAGGAAGAGCCTCGCCCCTCCCCGCAGCTTTTCAATGGCAGACGTCGGTCTGCCATCTGTCCGTTGTAGGGCAACACAGCCAACACCACCATCCGGCTTTCGTCGGCCTGCCGCCTTTAGCAACGTGCCGCAAAGATAGCTCAGCGTGCCGTTCGCCGCCAGAGCGGCCGCATCCATTTGATTGCCGCCGAGGCGAATTTCGTGCCTTGAAAAGTGGAGTGCGAGAGAACACTTCCGATGAAACTGTGCGCTCAGCCCCTCGCCGCCAGCACCGCCTCGCCCCGGCGACTCAGGCGATAGATGACGTCGAGGCTGATCGTCAGGCCCAATCCCTTCAGCTTTCGCACCCGGTCCTTGAACGCATCGCGCGGCAGGCCGACGGCCTCGGCCAGCAGCGTGGAGACGGTGGCAGGCCGGTCGCGGATCAGTTCGAGCACGCTTGTGGTCCAGGGCGCATCGCCATCGAGCCGCGCCAGCCGCCTGACGATCTTGTCGAGCTCCTCCGGGGTCGGCGCCGCATCGCGCAGGGCGTCGTGCGGGTCGGGGCCCGCCGGGTGGAGGCGGATGCGGTAGCACTGGCCCTCCTGCGCCTCGAACATGGCCCGCACGCCCGCCGCATCGACATAGCCCGCTTCGCGGGCTTCGGCGTCGGCGACGTCGGGCGGCTCGATCGGCTCCACCGAATCGATCCCGACCATGCCCATGGCGGTGCGGATTTCGCCGCCCGGCTTCACCGTCGGCCGCTTCCAGCGCCGGAAGGCCAGCGTTCGCCGGCCGGCGAAGATCGCCTCGAGGTCCTTGCTACGGAACAGCATATGGGACTTTCGCCCAGCCGGCCCGCCGCCGCAAGGCTGAGACGAAAGTCGCCAGGAGCGACGGAGGATCGCGCCTTGAAATCGATTGCATAATCTGTTGATCTGCTGACCGGAGCGGCCCGGCGCCTCGGCAAGAAGGCCGCCCACATGAGGGAGCATCAGCGTGAGCGAGACGGACACGCGCGACAAAAAGCGCGGCAGGCCACGCATTCCGCGTGCGGCAAAGGCGGGCGGCAAGCCGACGCTGCGTACCATCGCGGAAATGACCGGGCTCGCCATCACCACCATCTCGCGCGCGCTCAACAATGCGCCCGAGCTGAGCGACGAGACGCGGCTGCGCGTGCAGAAGATCGCGGCCGAGATCGGCTACGTGCCGGACCGGACGGCGCTGCGGCTGAAGACCGGGCGCACGCACGTGATCAGCCTGATCCTCGACCCGCATGACGAGATTCTCGGCTTCGGGCAATCGATGGTGTCGGGCATCACCACGGCGCTGCGCGACACGCCCTACCACCTCGTCATCACCGCGAACTTCCGCAACGTCGCGCCGCTCGAGCCGATCCGCTACGTCCTGCGCAACAAGGCGGCCGACGGGGTGATCTTCTCGCGCACCGAGCCCGACGATGACCGGGTGAAGCTGCTGCTCGAGGAGAATTTCCCGTTCGTTTCGCACGGGCGGACCATGAGCCCGGTCCCGCACCCGTTCGTCGACTACGACAACACCGCGTTCGCGCAGCAGGCGGTGATGCGACTGAAGGCGCGCGGCTGCCGCAAGGTGACGATCATCCTGCCGCCGATGCGCTTCAGTTTCGGCCACCACCTGCGCGACGGCTTCATGGCGGCAGTGACCGAAGCGGGCGTCGACTGGGAAATCCTTTCGGGCGCCACGCTCGACAACTCGCCCGACGAAATCCGCCTCGCCACCATCCGCCGCCTGTCGCAGGCCGCCGCACCCGACGGCTTCGTGTGCACCGGCGACGCCTCGGCGCTCGCCGTGATGGCCGGCATCACCGACGCCGGCCGGGTGATCGGCCGCGACGTGCAGGTCGTCGCCAAGCAGACCTCCACCATCTTCTCCCAGGTCCGCCCGAAGGTCGACGCCATCTTCGAGGACACCGCCCTCGCCGGCCAGCAGATGGGCGAACTCCTCCTCCGCCGCATCCAGGGCGAAGCGGCCGAGGGGCTGCAGATCCTCCACGCCCCGGAGGTCTAGTTCTAGGCGTTAGGCCACGCTCCCCAGCCCGCGAGACCGCCCCCTCCACCACGCTCCGCTAGCGCTCCGCGCGGTCCCCCTCCCCCGTCTGCGACAGGGAGGACCCGATGTGGCACCGCAGGTAGACTGCACGGGATCTTCCCCCGTGAAACGGGGGAAGGGGACCATGCGAAGCATGGTGAAGGGGGCGGCAACAAACCCGATGCCAGATCAAGCCCTTACCGACTTATCCCCGCGCTTTCTGAACGTGCGACACTTCCCCTGTCACTCACAGGGCGGGCGCTCGCGACGAACGAACGGTGGGAGATATCGAGGGCGGGGGAGTCGTCCCCCGGCGGGCCGCGGTGTTGAGCAACCGGCGGCCGGCCCAGGCTCATCCTGCCGGACCATCGGGCAGACTGCCGGGAGGGCCGGACGACCGTTCCCTCAGCATCCCCGTCTAACTCCACCTCGGTGACCGGCGAGGCAAATGTCTCGCTTACATTGCGGACTACCCGCGTTGAGGCACCAGCCTCGCCGGTCCCCGCCCACCTTTACCAACCCGAGGCACATGCCGGCGGGCGCTTCCG
>JAEYTN010000437.1 GCA_023433985.1 Pseudomonadota bacterium
TACCCATGCTGAAGTCCTAGGTTAGGGCCGGGCGCCCCGTGAGGAGCGAGCCGAAGTCAGAGTGACTCGGATCAAACTCCATACTTCGCTCGCGAGTTGCCACCCTAGGTGCTCCGGGCACACAGCCGCGTCTGGCGCAACGCCGCTATTGAACCGCTTCCCGTTGGCTAGCCTTTCGACACAGCTACCGGCAGGGAAAGCCTGACGGCCAATCACCAGCTCGGCTTCCTCGAACGAGAGCGGGCGCCTCGGTGAGGTGCCGGCCGTTGTTGGCCGCAAACCGTGGCCGCCCCAGCGGCCCCCCCCGAACCCAGTGCGGCAGGTCGGGCGCTGACGGCCCGCCTCAAGCAGGTGCTGGGGTTGCTAGGCATTCGGGACCTCGACCCCGTGGTGGTGGGCGGCAACGCGCAGGTCTCGATGGCAGCCCGGGGGTGGGTGTAGCCCGCTCCCTTGCAGCTCAAGGCTTTGCGGCGCTTGCACACGCCTTAACTTGCTGATTCCACGGGCCAGCGCAAGAATGGAGCAGGGTGGAGGCGGCGCGCCGGCGCAGCGCATGAGACGGGGGGCAGCTACGTTCCAGCTAGGCGTCTCAGGGACTAGTGAGCGCGCCGACACCCCTTGGCCCAACTGGGCCATTTTTTGCGGCTGGTCCGCGACCGAGTCACGAAGGCGAGCGAATGAAATACGAAGAGCTGTCCAGGGCGGCGCTCATGCAGCTGCTGCAGGAGCACGAAGCCGAGCGGACCAAGGCGGGGAAGGACGGCATCGTTCTCAACTACACCGGGCGCACCGCTCCTTGGCAGATTGTCCGCCAGATCAAACCTCGGATGTTCGAGTTCAACAAGCGCGCTTCCGTCGGCAACACCGAGGAAGAGTGCGCCAACGAATTGTGGGATGGAGAGAACCTCTCCACGATGGTCACGCTGTACAAGTATCGCGGCCAAGTGGATTTGGTGCTGACCGACCCGCCCTATAACACGGGCGAGGACTTCCGCTACAACGACAAGTGGGACAAGGATCCGAATGATCCGGACCTGGGCGACTTGGTGGCCAAGGACGACGGCTCGCGCCACAGCAAGTGGCTGCGCTTCATGACGCCGCGCCTTTGGATGATGCGCGAAATGCTCAAGCCGGGCGGCGTCATCGCGATCTGCATCGACCACCGCGAGCTTTACCGCCTGGGGATGCTGATGGACGAGATTTTCCACGAGGAAAACCGCATCGGCATCATCAACTGGCAGAAGAGCTACGCGCCGCGCAACGACCAAAAGCACATCTCCACCGCCACTGAGTACGTCCTGGTCTACGCCAAGGACATCGAGCGCGTGCGCACGATGGCGCTGCCGCGCACTGAGGCCATGAACTCTCGCTACGGTACTTGGGACGGCGACCCCGATCCGTGGAAGCCCGGCGACCTGACCGCGCCCGGGGCAGCTACTCATCCGACGATGATCTATGCCGTCCAATCTCCGTTTACGGGCGCTCTCCACTATCCATCCCCTGGGAGATGTTGGTCCACCGAGCGCGCCAAGCTCAAGAAGCATCTGGAAGAATGGGGCTCAACCTACGTGGCCGTGGACCTGAACGACGGGCACCCCAAGGCGCTGCTGATCAAGGGCGCGCCCATCCCCGGTGCCAAAGACTTCAAGCCCGATCACCCGGTGCTGAAAAAGGCGCTCAAAGCTGCGACCAAGATCCGCGAAGCGGGTCCTTGGCCGAAGGCGCACTGGCGCGACGGGGGCCAGGGCACGTTTGGGATGAAGAAATACCTCAAGGACGTGAAGCGCGGCATCGTGCCCACCACCTACTGGTCGGACGACGACTACGAGGACCCGCTGGTGGTTGACAGTGTGTCGTGGGACCACACGCAATCCGGGCACAGCCAGGCGGGCGTGAACGAGCTAACGGCCGTGGTTGGGAAGGGCCACAACTTTCGCACGGTCAAGCCAATGCGCCTGATGAAGAAGATCATCCAAATCTGGTGCAAGGCCGACGGCATCGTGCTGGACCCGTTCGCAGGTTCCGGCACCACCGGTCACGCCGTGCTGGAACTCAACAAGGAGTCCGAAGCCAGCCGGCGCTTCATCCTCATCGAGCAGGGCAACGACGAGAAGGGCGACCACTACGCCAAGACCCTCACCGCCGATCGGGTCAAGCGCGTCATCACGGGCAAGTGGAAGTCCGGCGATCGCGAGCCCCTGGGCGGCGGCTTCCGTTACTTCACCCTCAAGCGGGAGAAGGTGGACGCCAACGCCGTGAACGCGCTGGCCCGCGAGGAAATGATGGACCTGTTGCTGGTCAGCTACTGGGACCGCAACGACAAGGGCAAGTCCTACCTGCGTCGGCTGCCCGTGGGCGAGCACAAGCACCTATTCGCGGTGAACAGCCGCAACGAAGGCTTCTTCCTGGTATGGACCGCCCCAGACCAGCCCTCCACGCTCACCCGCGCGGTGTTCAAGGAGATCGTCCAAGAAGCGAAAGCCGCGGGGCTCGCGGACCGCTACCACGTCTACGCCGCGCTGGCGCCTTATACCGGCAGCGACATCGAGTTCTACCAAATCCCCGACAAGGTGCTGGAGCATATCGGCTTCAACGCCCGCGCGGACGCGTTCAACAACGAGGGTGGTGGCACGGATGCAGATTGAGCTGAAACCGTTCCAGGTCCGCGCCGCCAAGCAGATCGCAGACCGCTACGCCTACTTCGCCGGGCACCCCTACCGCCCCCGATACAAGGGCACGTTGCCGCGGCCGTTCTACCAGGCCTTGTCCGCTATCACCGGCGCCGGCAAGACCCCGGTGCTGGCCGAGGCCGTGACCTTGATGCGGATGAACATGGGCGTGGAGCCCATCGTGTTCTGGATGAGCAAGGCCAAGTCGGTGGTCCAGCAGACCTACACCAACTTTTCCAGCGGCGGGAAATACGCGGAAATCGTGGACGCTTTCCGCGTCATTCGGGCCGGCCAGCTGGAGCCGTCCCTGATCGCCGACGGCGGCTCCCCGCTCATCGTGCTGGCCACCACCGGCCTGTTCAACAACAAGGAACAGGCCGACGGCGCGCTGAACATCTACAAGAAGGACCAGGACCTGTTCGGCGACCAGTCGCCGTGGGAACGCCTCATTGCCCGGGATGCCGGCGGCGTGCGGCGCCCGCTCATCGTCGTTTACGACGAAGGACACAATCTGTCCGAACAGCAGACGCAGATCCTGGCCGAGTTGGAGCCCGAGGCTTACCTGCTGGCCAGCGCCACGCTCAAGCTGCCGGCGATCTTCGCCAAGACCGTGCTTGCGCCGCAGAAGGATTGGGTGGAGGAGGCCGGCGGGGAGGAGACCGGGGCCGAACAGTTCGCCCTGCTCAAGGCGGTGGACGACGACGGCAAGGCCGACGCCAGCGCCTTTGCCATCACCGCTGTGAACAGCAACGCGGTCATCAAGGCCGAGCTGATCAAGACCTCGATCCAGTTCGACGGCACCACGGCGCCGATGGAGCGTTGCCTGGACGACCTCTACGAC
>JAEYTN010000501.1 GCA_023433985.1 Pseudomonadota bacterium
ACCCGGGCCAGGTAGGCGGACGCTCGCCCTATCTGCAGGCCGTGCACATGGACGGGCCGGAGCGGCTGATCGGCCAGATCGTGCCGGTCGAGATCGTCTCGGCGGGAAATAACTCGCTGGCTGGCAAGATTGTCACAGACGCGGAACGGAATCCTGCTAGCGTACTTGAGTCTCAAGCCTACGCGGCCCAGATATAGGGGCCGCAACCCTCAGGGAGCCCCAGCGATTTTGAGCAGGCACGTGTCTCCGACGACCGACAACTCTCATTCCTCGCAGCTTGAACTCGCCTTCGAAGACAATCGACTTGCCGCACAGCTATATGGCGATTTCGACCAGCATCTGGCGCTGATCGAGCAGCGCCTCAGCGTGCAGGCAACGCCCCGTGGCAACCACGTCATGCTCAAGGGCGCCGCGAGCGCGGTCGATCAGGCGCGCCGCGTGCTCGAGTCGCTCTACGCACAGCTCGAGGAGGGCTCGGCTGTCGATGTGGCGACCGTCGATGCGGTGATCCGCATGATCGAGACCGAGGACAGCCAGCTGACGCTGCCGACGCTCGAGAAGAAGGGCAAGGTGCGGATGGCGCAGATCGCGACCCGCAAGGCCACCATCGTTGCGCGCACGCCGGCGCAGGACGCCTACCTGCGCGCCATGGACCGGGCCGAGCTGGTGTTCGGCGTCGGCCCCGCCGGCACCGGCAAGACCTATCTCGCCGTCGCCCACGCGGCGACGCTGCTGGAGCGCGGCGACATCAACCGCATCGTGCTGAGCCGTCCCGCCGTGGAAGCGGGCGAGCGCCTTGGCTTCCTGCCTGGCGACATGAAGGAGAAGGTGGACCCCTATCTCCGGCCGCTCTACGACGCGCTCTACGACATGATGCGCCCCGAGCATGTGGAACGCTGCATCACTTCGGGCATCATCGAGGTCGCCCCGCTTGCCTTCATGCGCGGCCGCACGCTGTCGAACGCCGTCGTCATCCTCGACGAGGCGCAGAACACCACCTCTATGCAGATGAAGATGTTCCTCACCCGCCTGGGCGAGAACTCGAAGATGATCGTCACCGGCGACCCGACGCAGGTTGATCTGCCTCGTGGCGAGAAATCCGGGCTGATCGAGGCGGTGAAGCTGCTCGACGGGGTCGAGGGTGTGCATATCTCGCGCTTCAACGACAAGGATGTCGTCCGGCACGCGCTGGTCGGCCGCATCGTCCGCGCCTACGAGGCCGATGCGGCAGCCCGTCTTGCGGCGCAGAACGCCGACAAGGCCTGATGCGCGCTCCACTCGAAGTCGCCTTCGTCGTCAACTCCGATGGCTGGCCGGACGGGCTCGAAGTGCGCGCCGAGCTGGCCGTTCACGAGGCCCTGACGCAGTCGGGTGCGAAGATGGCCGGCATCGCGGAGGTCACGGTGGTCCTCACCGACGATGCCGAGCAGCACGAGCTCAACAAGCAATGGCGCGGCTTCGACAAGTCCACCAACGTCTTGAGTTTCCCGCAACTCGAGCCGTTCTCGCCGGTGGTGGGGCTGGTCGGCGATATTACGCTGGCCCGTGAGACGGTGGAGGCCGAAGCGGCTGACATGGGCATTGCGCTGGAGGCGCATTTCACTCATCTCGTGGTGCACGGTTTCCTGCATCTGCTGGGCTACGACCACATCGAGGAAGCCGACGCCGAGAAGATGGAGTCGCTCGAGACCAAAATTCTCGCGAGCCTCGGCATTGCCGACCCCTATGCCGATAGCTAGATTATGGGCTCCGATTAACGGGCAGGCTGCTTCCGGTGGCCTCACAGCATGAACGACGACAGTCTCCCCGCGCCGCGCAAGCCGGCGCAGTCAACGGCCGCCGAGCCTCCCTCTAGTCCCGCCCCCGCGTTCTCGTGGGGGCATCGCATCTGGAACTGGCTGCGCGGCGTCCTCGCCATGCGCACCGTGTCGCTTCGCGACGACCTCGAAGTCGCGCTCGAGAGCGAGAACAACGGCGAAACGGCCGATTTCACCCAGTCCGAGCGCGCCATCCTCAAGAACGTGCTCGAACTGGGCGAGAAGCGCGTCGAGGACGTAATGGTCCCCCGCGCCGACATCGAAGCGATCGAGAAATCGGCCACGCTCGCTACGCTGGTGACGCGGTTCCGCGCCGTGGGCCACTCGCGCATGCCCGTCTACGACGACAGCCTCGACAACATCATCGGCTTCATCCACGTAAAGGATGCGCTTCGGCGCATCACCGAGCCGGTGAGCGACCCGGAAGCCGCGCTACCGGTGAAGCTCGTCTCCTCGCCCCTGCGCTCGAAGCTCGAAAAGCTCGACCTGGTGCGCCAGGTGCTGTTCGTGCCGCCGCTGATGCCGGTGGGCGACCTGCTGCAGCAGATGCAGGCGCGCCGCGTGCACATGGCCGTGGTGATCGACGAATATGGCGGCACCGACGGACTGGTCACCATCGAGGACCTGCTCGAGGCGGTGGTCGGCGAAATCGAGGACGAGCACGATGACGACGTCGCGCTGGTCCGCAAGGTGAACTCCAACGTCTTCATCGCCTCGGCGCGCGCCGAACTCGACGAAGTCAGGGAAGTCATCGGTCCCGATTTCGACCCCGGCGCCCATGCCGACGAGGTGGAGACGCTGGGTGGCCTCGTGTTCGAGCTCGCCGGGCACGTGCCGCTGAAGGGCGAAACGGTCAACGGCATCAAGGGTTTCGAGTTCGAGGTGCTGCAGTCCGACAGCCGGCAGATCAAGCGCGTGAAGATCAAGCGCCTGAAGCAGCCGAAGCCGCGCCTCCCCAAGCCGCCGGCTGACGCGAAGCCGGGCAAGCAGCCGGCTACGCCCTTGCCCTCTCCGGACAGCGTGCCGCCCCCCAGCCCGACGCAGCCGCTGGCCGAGTAGTTCGCCCAGCGGCTGGACCGCTCCCCTACAGTCGCTCGAAGTTGCGCATGACAATCTCGTGCCAGAAGCGGGTGGGCATGATCCAGCTGGACCAGTCGTTGTATTGCCCTAGATAGGCGACGGCGGCGATGCCGGTGTCAGGGCTGAACCACAGGCGCTGACCGCCATTGCCGAAACCACCGGCCCAGGGGCGGTCGCCTTCCAGTGCGGGGGCCCGGGACGTCTCGAGATACCAGAGGCGGGAATATCCGGTGTCGAAGCTCGTCCGGATGTCCGAGGCGAGGCAGGCGTCGATCCAGGATTTCGGAACGACCTGCCTGCCATTGCAGGTGCCGCCATTGGCGAGAACATCGCCGATGCGCAACAGGCCACGCGTGGTGAGGCGGAGACCGGAGGCCGCGGACTCCTCGCCGTCGGCCCCCGCGCACCAGAAGAAATCGTCGACGCCGAGCGGGCCGAACAGGGTTTCGAGCGCGAACTCCGTCAGCGACTTGCCGGTACCGCGGGTGATGAGCGCGCCGATCAATGCCACTGCGCCCCCCGAATAGATCCAGCTCTGCCCCGGCGGCTCGACGATCGGGCGATCGAGGATGAAGCGGTAGCGATCGGGCGCCATCTCCATGGCGATCTCGGAATTGCGGGGGTCGGTATAGGGCAGGCTCTCGTCCCATTCCATGCCCATGGACATACTGAAGGCGTGCCCGATGGTGATCTTCCGCCGCTGCGGATCGGCGACGAGGTCGGGGTATTCGGGGAAGCCGTCGACCAGCGGCGTGTCGAGCGCGGGAACCAGGTTCTTTTCCAGCGCGATGCCGTAGAGCAGGCTGGTGACGCTTTTCGTCACCGACCTGAGATCGTGCAGCGTATCGGGGGCAAAGGCGACGTGGCCGAGGTCATTGCCCCAGGCTTCGTCGCGGCCCTCGAAATAGCGTTCGAACACCAGCTTGCCGTTGCGGCTGACCGCCAGCGCATGGTAATCGCGCAGCAGGCCGGCCTCGAGCCCTGCTTCGAACTTGCGTTCCAGCCCGGCCGAAAAGCCAGCCGCTTCCGGCGTTGCCTTGTCCCAAGTCACCGTCACGTCATCTCTCCCACGCTTGACCTGTCGATCCTGCCCCGCAACCTAGCGCCATGCCCGCTGATTCGAGCGTTCCCGCATGACCTGGCTTGCCGAAACCATGATGCTAAGCCATGGCTGGCGGCGTTTCCTGATCCTGGTTGTGGCAGGAGCCATCGCCGCCACGTCCGCGCCGCCGGTGTTCTTCCTGCCGGCGCTGTTCCTCGCTCTGCCGGTCTGGATCTGGGCCCTCGATGGCGCGGAGCGGAAGCGGAGCCTCCTCGGCCGGGTCTTCGGCCCGGCCTTCTGGATCGGTTTCGCCTTCGGCCTCGGCTACTTCACCGCCGCGCTTCATTGGCTCGGCGCCGCGTTCCTGCAGCAGGGGGGCATCTTCCTCGTGCTGATGCCGTTCGGCATTGTCGGGCTGGCGGCTATCCTCTCGATCTTCTGGGGCCTGGGCAGCGCTCTTTCCCATGCCCTGTGGTCCACCGGCTGGTTCCGCATCGTCACCTTCACCGCCTCTTTGGCGCTGGCGGAATGGGCGCGTGGCCACCTGCTCTCGGGTTTCCCGTTCGATTTGCTGGGCTATGCGCTCACCGGCAACGACCAGCTGATGCAGCTCGCCTCCTTCACCGGCATCTACGGCCTGACGCTTCTCGCGGTTCTGCTGGCCACGACGCCGGCCCTGATCTGGCCGGCCGACGGGCGCAACTGGACGCTGCGGGTTCTCCCCTTCACCGTGGCGATGGCGGCGCTCGCGGCACAGGTGGGCTTCGGCTACTGGCGGCTCAACAACACGCCGGTCGTCCCGCGCACCGACATGAAGGTGCGCATGGTACAGCCGATGATCCTCGACCATGCCGACTGGAGTGGGGGCGACCCGGGCCAGATTGTCACCTGGCTGCTCGACCTCTCGGCCGCCCCCACCACCCCCTCCGGCCAGGCGCTGGCCGGTGTCACCACCCTGGTCTGGCCGGAATCGGTCTTCCCCTTCTTCCTGTCGACCTATCCCGATGCGCTGGCACGCATCGCCCGCGCGCTGCCCGACGGCACGCTGCTGCTGACCGGCGCCCCGCGCGAACCGATTGGCGACGACGGCATGCCGATCCCCGACAACCCCGGCTACAACTCCATCCTCGCCATCGACACCAACGGGGAGGTGGTGGCGAGCTACGACAAGTCGCATCTCGTGCCGTTCGGCGAGTACCTGCCGTTCCAGGGCTTCTGGCGCCTCTTCGGCATCAACCAGTTCGTGCCGGGCACCAATGGCTGGGCCCCGGGCGACGGGCGGCGGCTGATGCAGCTGCCGGGGACGCCGGGCTTCCTGGCGCTGGTCTGCTACGAGGCGGTGTTCTCGAACGACATCGGCGATCCGGAGGAGGCCGAGTTCATCCTCAACATCACCAACGATGCCTGGTTCGATGGTTCGCTCGGCCCCGCGCAGCATGCCCATCTCGCGCGCCTGCGTTCGGTGGAAACCGGGCTGCCGATGCTGCGCGCCGCCAATACCGGCCTGACCTTCGCCACCGATCCGCTGGGCCGCATCAGCGCCTCGCTGGCGCCGTTGCAGCCGGGCGTGCTCGATGTCGTGCCGAGCCGGAAGCTGCCCGAAGGGACGCCGTTCAACCGGCTGGGCGACTGGCCTTTCCTGCTCGCGATCGCGCTTGGATTGGGCATCAGCGTCGCCGTCGCGCGGCGACGCCGCCGGCTCGAATGAAAATCCGCTGCGGGGCCGCCGGAGATATAAAGCTTTCTTTATATAATCCTTGACCGCGAGGGCCCCGGGTGGCACTAATCCCGCCGAACTGTGCGAATTGTGCACTTTTGGGGCATTTTTCAGGGGTTTCGCTGTGGCGCGGTCTTCATATCTCTTCACCTCGGAGTCGGTCTCGGAGGGTCATCCCGACAAGGTCTGCGATCGCATCAGCGACGAAATCGTCGACCTGGTATTCCGCGAGGCCAAGAAAACCGGCATGGACCCGGCCCAGGTCCGCATCGCGTGCGAAACGCTCGCGACCACCAACCGCGTGGTGATCGCCGGCGAAGTGCGCGTGCCCGAAACGCTGCTCAAGAAGGGCAAGGACGGCAAGGTGCTGACCGATGCCGCCGGCCACCCGGTGGTCAACCCGGCCAAGTTCAAGTCCACTGCCCGCAAGGCGATCCGCGCCATCGGCTACGAGCAGTCCGGCTTCCACTGGAAGACCTGCAAGATCGACGTGCTGCTGCACGGCCAGTCCGCCGATATCGCGCAAGGTGTGGACGAGGGTGGCAACAAGGATGTCGGCGCCGGCGATCAGGGCATCATGTTCGGCTACGCCAGCCGTGAGACGCCCGAGCTGCTGCCCGCTCCCATCTACTACGCCCACAAGATACTCGAGGCGCTGACCGAGGCCCGCAAGGCCGGCGAAGGCGCCGCCGTGAAGCTCGGGCCCGACGCCAAGAGCCAGGTCACGGTGAAATACAAGGACGGCAAGCCGGTAGGCGTGACGCAGATCGTCGTCTCCACCCAGCACGTCGATGCCTCGCTGTCCTCCGAGGACGTACGCAAGATCATCGAGCCCTATGTGCGCGCCGCGCTGCCCGAGGGCTGGATCGGTGCGGATACCGTCTGGCACGTCAACCCGACCGGCAAGTTCGTGGTCGGCGGCCCCGATGGCGATGCAGGCCTCACGGGCCGCAAGATCATCGTCGACACTTATGGTGGCGCGGCTCCGCACGGCGGCGGCGCCTTCTCGGGCAAGGACCCGACCAAGGTCGACCGTTCGGCCGCCTACGCGGCGCGCTATCTCGCCAAGAACGTGGTGGCCGCCGGGCTCGCCGACCGCGCCACGATCCAGCTCAGCTACGCCATCGGCGTCGCCAAGCCGCTGTCGATCTATGTCGATCTCCACGGCACCGGCAAGGTGGAGGAGAGCAAGCTCGAATCGGTCCTCGGTGAGGTGTTCGACCTGTCGCCGCGCGGCATCCGCACCCGGCTCGACCTCAACAAGCCGATCTACGCCAAGACCTCCGCCTACGGCCATTTCGGCCGCAAGCCGGGCCGCGACGGCTCGTTCTCCTGGGAAAAGACCGATCTCGTGCCCGCCTTGAAGGCCGCGCTGAAGGCTGCCTGAGTCCGCACATCCTATGCTTTTCGAGGTCCGCTGCTAAAAGGCAGCGGACCTCATCGTTTCAGAAGTGCCCAAGTGCCCGACAAACCGCACCACCCCCTGAACGTCGCCGGCGAGCCGCGAGCCTTTTTCGGCCGCCGGTCGGGGAAGCGCCTGCACAAGGGGCAGGACCGGCTGTTCAAGGAGTTCCTGCCCGAGCTCGAGATCGTGCTGCCCGAGGGCACGCTCGACCCCAGGGCGCTGTTTCCCGGCAAGGCCGAAATCGTCATCGAGATCGGCTATGGTGGCGGCGAACACCTGGCGCGGCAGGCGCGGGAGAACCCGGAAACCGGCTTCATCGGCTGCGAGGTGTTTTCGGGCGGTATCGCCAAGCTGGTCGAAAAGATCGATGAGGACGGGCTCGGCAATGTCCGCCTCTACACCGACGACGCCCTGAAGCTGCTGGGGAAGCTCCCCGACGCGAGCCTGTCGGACGCCTACCTGCTCTACCCCGATCCGTGGCCCAAGACGCGGCACCACAAGCGCCGCTTCGTCTCGCCGCTGACGCTGGGCGAACTCGCCCGGGTGCTGAAGCCCGGCTCGGTGTTTCGCTTCGCCACCGACATCGAGGACTATGCGAACTGGACGCTGGCGCACATCCTGCGCTCGCCCGATTTCGTCTTCGCGCCGGCGACGCCCGCCGAATGGCACACGCCCTACCCGGGGTGGCAGCCGACACGCTATGAGGAAAAAGCCCGCCTCGAAGGCCGGATGAAGAGCTTCTACCTGAGCTTCACCCGCCGTTGAGAGGCTGAATTACCGTCATTTCACGGAACGTTTAGGCAACCGCGCCGTGATTCTGGGTGGCTGCCTCTGGAAATTCGCCGCCGCAGCCCAATATCCGGCGCCGAGGGGAATTCACGGGCGTCAGGCGGAGAGACCGGCGCGCCGAAATTCGGAGTTCGCCAATGCGTGAGGACAACCGCGTAATCGACCACACGGTGGTCGATGAGATGCTCACCACCCGCAACAGCAAGTGGACGTTGATCGTCGTGCTGCACCTGCGGCGCGAGACCATGCGTTTTTCCGAGCTGCAGCGCGATATCGGCAGCATTTCGCAGAAGGCGCTCACCGCCAGCCTGCGTGCGCTTGAGCGCGACGGCTTCGTGTCGCGGACGAGCTATGCCACCATACCGCCCCGCGTCGACTATGCGTTGACGGACCTGGGGCAGGAAGCGCTCCTGGCGTTCGAGGCCTTCGAGAGGTTTGCAGGCAAGCACTGGCACCGGGTGCTCGAGGCCCGCCGCGTCTTCGACACGCGGGAGCTGGACGATCCGGTACCTCTGCTGCGCACGGGAAGCATCTAGCCGCTTCCCCAGCGAGCCGGCGGGGGAGTCCCGCCGGCTCGGATGGTCAGGCACGGCTTAGTTGTCGTGGTCGGTGTCGGGGGCCAGCAGCGACTGCTGCGGGAAGACCGGGGCCTTCTGGGCGCCGACGTCGAGCTTGGTCAAGACG
>JAEYTN010000588.1 GCA_023433985.1 Pseudomonadota bacterium
CTTTGGCGGCTTTGACGAAGGCGAAATGGAGGTCGGGGCAGTTTTCGGCGTGGCGGGTGAGGGCGGCGCCGGATTTGCGGCAAGGGGCGTTGTCGCCGTCGATGCGGATGGTGGCGCCGGAGGGGAAGAGGAGGAGGGTGCGGGGCGGCAGCTGGGTGAGGCCGGGGATGCCGGAGAGGAGGAGATTGGCGCCGATCCAGGCTGGATCTAGGTGGGGAAGCTCCAGCGTGGCGGCGACTTCCGCGAGTTCTTCGGCCGAGAGGATGGAGATCTGGCGTTCGTTGCGCATGGGGGTGCCGCGCGGATACCAGGGCTCACGCGGGCCGGCGAGGCGGGTGAGGCCTTCGTGGCGATCGCCGACGATGCCGGCATAGGTGAGAATCAGCTCATCGCGGGCGGTGGATTCGACCGCCCTGCTCTCGACCACGAAGGTGCCTTCGACGCGGGCGGCGAGGACACGGCTCATGCTGCGGCGCGGCGACGGCGGACTACGGAATCGGCGGTGTAGACGACGAGCGACAGCCAGATCAACCCGAAGCTCAGCAGCCGCAGCGGGTTGAGATGCTCGCCGAAGACGGTGATCGCCAGGATGAAGGCGATCGACGGCGCGAGGTATTGCAGCATGCCGATGGTGGTGAGGCGGAGCCGTTGCACGGCGAAGGCGAAGAGCAGCAGCGGCACGGCGGTGGCGGGGCCGGTGAGGACCAGCAGGAACAGCGTCCACGGATCGGCGTGGGGACCGATGCCGCCATCGCGGATGAAGGTGAACGCGAGCCAGGCGAGCGCCACCGGCGAGAGGACCGCCGTTTCGACGAAGAGGCCGGCGAGCGACGAGGCTTTCGCGGTCTTCCGCATGTAGCCGTAGACGGCGAAGGTCAGTGCGAGGCCAAGCGCGATGTAGGGCACGCCCCCTACCCCAACGGCCTGGATCAGCACGGCGACCGCGGCGATGGAGACGGCGACCCACTGCGTGCGGTTGAGGCGTTCGCCAAGCAGCGCAAGGCCCATCGCGACGTTGACGATGGGGTTGATGAAGTAGCCGAAGCTCGCCTCGAGCACCTGGTTGCTCTCGACGGCGTAGACATAGATCAGCCAGTTGCCCGCGAGGATGAACGCGGCGAGCGCCATCTTGCGCACTGCCACCGCGTCGCGCATGGCTTCGCGGACTTCGGCAGTACGGCTGGCAAGGATGAGGATGATGCCGACGAAGAGCAGCGACCAGAGCGTGCGGTCGGCGACGAGGGTCGTAGCTGGCACGCTGTGCAGCAGGTCGAACAGCAGCGGCAGGAAGCCCCAGAGCAGGTAGGCGGCGAGGCCCGAGGCGAGGCCGGCTTCGGAGGAACGAGGTTCGGCGGAGGTGATGGTCGCCAAGGGGCGGGCTTTCGGCAAGGAGGTGGTGGGGGGTGTAGCAGCGGGAGGACGGGCGGACAAATCAGAGTTTGTGATTGGGGGTATTCGCCCGGGGCGGAGCTGCCCTGAACCGGGCTCCGCCTGCGGCTCTCCACCTGCGACGTCGGCGACCTGATCCCGATCAAACCATTAACGCCGTGATGCGTTGAGGTGGAGCACCCCCATGGAGGACATGATGAAAGCCAAGACCACCTGGATCCTCATTGCCGACGGCGCGCAGGCCAAGGTTTTCGAGCACAAGGGGCGCGGCAAGGGCTTGCAGATCATCGAAGGCCTGCAGTTCGAGCAGGAGCCGCTGCAGGCGCGCGAAATCATGGCCGACCGCCCCGGCAACAGCATCGGCTCGCAGGGCGCGCGGAACAGCGGCGGAGTCGAGTACTCATCCGATCCGGTGGCAGTGCGCGAGCGGCGGTTTGTGGAGAGCGTCGCCGAAGCGCTGGAGAAGCAGCTGCAGCAGGGCGCGTTCGAGCGCCTGATCGTGGCCGCGGCACCGACGGCATTGGGCGACCTGCGGCCGGCCTTCAGCAAGACGCTGCGGGAGACGATCGTCGCCGAACTGCCCAAGGACCTGACGAACATCCCGACGCCCAAGCTCGAGGCGCATTTCGACGGCATCCTGCCGGTGTAGCGCGTACCGGCAAAGGCGGGCGGAGCGGCCGCGTGGGCCGCTCCTTGTTCGTCAGTTGCCGTATTGCAGCGAGTTCAGCACCTTGCCGGCGCGGTAGGCGGCGACGGTGGCGTCGGAGGTCAGGCTCCAGAACACGACCTGCACCGACCCGAGGCCAGGCTGCGAGTAATAGAAGTTCTGGAACTCGAGTTCCTGGCCGGGTTCGCCGAACTCGTAGCTGATGACGTTCCACGGCTTGTCGCCGACGTTCTCGATCCGCTCGCGGATGATCTTCGGTTCCGTGCCGCCATTGGCATTGGCGGCGTTGGTGAGCACCGCGCCCCGGAAGTCGGACGGCGTGAAGGTTTCCTTTTCCGTGATGATGGCGAAGCCGATCGTGCCGTCGGGCGCGAAATAGAGGAACTCCTGGTCCCCCTGCGGAGCCTGCAGCTCCCAATCGACCTCGTCGATGCAGGCGGAAAGCTTCAGGGCCTTGGAGCTGATGGTGTCGCAGGCGGCCATCGCCGGCGTCGCAACGAGGCCCGCCGCAACCAGCGTTGCGGCGAGGATAGTCTTCTTCATTCGGGTATTTCCCCTCGGATAAGAACGAAAGGGAGCTTTGGCCGGCGACCCGGCGGTTGGCAAGGCAAACTTATTGCGCTGCCGCAAGTGGTTGGTCGTTGGCGGCGGGGGTGGTCGCGATCGCGAAACCCTCGTCGAGCCAACCGGTAACGCCGCCGATCATTTCCTTTACGGGGCGGCCGAGCTCGGCGAGCCGCAGCGCGGCCTTGTTGGCACCGTTGCAGTGCGGGCCGGCGCAGTAGACGACGAACAGCGTCGATTGCGGCCACTCGGCCATGCGGCGGCCGGTGATCTTGCCGTGCGGCAGGTTGATGGCGCCGGGCACGTGGCCGACGGCGAACAGCGTCGGGCTGCGCACGTCGAGCAGGACGAAATCGGCCTCCTCGCGCGCCAGGGCATCGTGGACATCCCAGCAATCGGCTTCGAACGAGAGCCGGCGGGCGAAATGGAGGACCGCCTCGGCGGAGGGCGCGGCGGGGAAGAGGGTGACATTGCTGTGCATCTGAGGCTCCTGCGGTGTGGAACGGCCGGATGTTGCCGGAACGCGGCAGGATCGGGGAGTGGCGGGAATGCCAATATGCGGTAATATCCCGCCATGATGAGCCAGCGCCCGCATGTCGCGATCCTCGCCTACGACCAGCTCTGCATGTTCGAATTCGGCATTGCGGTGGAGGTGTTCGGGCTGCCGCGTCCGGAGTTCGAGCCGATCGGCTGGTACACCTGGGAGATCGTGGGGATCGAGCCGGGGCCGTACCGGGCGATGGGCGGGCTGTCGGTAGAGGCGACGCACGACCTCGGTCGGCTGGCCGCGGCCGACCTGATCGTGGTGCCGGGCTGGCGGGGTGCGAAGGCACCGGTGCCGGAGGGTCTGGCCAAGGCGCTGCGGGCGGCGCATGCGCGCGGGGCGCGGATCGCGACGCTCTGCTCGGGCGTGTTCGTGCCGGCGCGGGCGGGACTGCTCGACGGGAAGCGCGCGACAACGCACTGGCGCTATGCCGAGACGCTGGCGGCGGAGTGTCCGGCGGTGACGGTGGAGCCCGGCATTCTCTATGTCGAGGATGGGGGGGTGCTGACGGCAGCAGGATCGGCGGCGGGGATCGACCTCTGCCTCCACATCGTGCGCTCGGATTTCGGGCGCGACGTCGCGAACGCCGTGGCGCGGCGGCTGGTGCTGCCGGCGCACCGCGATGGCGGGCAGGCGCAGTTCATCGCGCGGCCGGTGGCGAAGGAGCGGCGCGGGCGGGTGGGACCTCTGCTCGACACGCTGCGCGAGCGGCTCGACGAGGGGTGGACGATTGCAAGGATGGCAGACCTCGCAGCCCTTTCCGAGCGCAGCCTCATCCGGCACTTTCGCGACGCGACGGGGATGAGCCCGCTGAGCTGGCTGATCGCCGAGCGGGTGGAGCGGGTGAAGGAACTGCTGGAATCGACGGGGCTGGGGCTCGACGAGATTGCCACGGCGACCGGCTTCGGGAGCCAGGAGACGCTGCGTCATCATTTTCGGGCGCGGACGGGGGTGAGCCCGACCGCGTTCAGGCGCGCGTTCGCGGCTTAGCGGTAGACGTCGCGGCGGTTGCCGATTTCGACTATCAGCACGACGAGCACGTCGTCCTCAATCTTTGCGAGGATACGAAAGTCGGCAACCCGGTAGAATATCAGCAGGCGAGCATGGGTGAACCTCCTCGTGCGCGTTCAGTCCTCGTCCTCGTCGTCCGCCCCCTGCCCCGTTACGGCTTCGAGGAATTCGAGGAGGATGGGGTTGAAGAGATCCGGGCGTTCGAGGCTGGGGAAGTGGGCGGTGTCTTCGAGGACGATGGCGAAGGCGTTCTCCAGCTCCTCCGACAGGTCTTCGTGACGGGCGACGATGTCGGGCATGTCGAGTTCGCCGACGACCAGCAGGGTGGGCGCGGCGATGGCCGAGAGGTTGTCGACGGCGTCGTCGGGAAACTCTTCCTGCGTCAGCTCGGGGTGGTTGAGGTGGATGGCGTTCATCTTGAGGAAGAGCTCGCGCGGCTCGCCCTGGACGCGGCCGGCCTCAGAGAGCGGGCCATCGAGCCACAGATGGGCCTCGATGCGGTTGACTGTATCGAGGTTGCCGCGCTCGGTGGCGTATTCGAGCGCATCCTCGAGGTCGGCGGCTTCCTCGGGGATTTCGCTGTCCTCGCCGCCGGTGATGGCGGTGCCGACGAGGACGAGGCCGATCGTGCGCTCGGGATGCTCGAGGGCGAAATCGATGGCAAGGCCGCCGCCCATCGAGGAACCGACGAGGATCGCGGCGTGAATGCTCAGCCGGTCGAGCACCGCTTCGAGGTCGACGAGGTGGTTGAAAGGGACGTCGGGCGTTTCGGTCTCGCCGAAGCCGCGCCGGTCATAGGAGACGACGTGGTAGCCCTCTTCGGCCAGCGCGTGCATCTGCTCGGCCCACATGCGGCGGTCGGTGACGCCGGAGTGGAGGAATACCACCGGGATACCGAAGCCGTCGGCCTCGCCGCGGATGATGGCGCCGTCGAACTCGATCTCGAAGGGGGACATGAGGGGCTCCGCGCGTCAGAAAACGCGGGGCTTAGCATTTGGCGCGGCAGGTGGCGAGGCCGGTTTTCCCGCGTGCGCAGGTATCGCGAGCCTTCGCGGCCGCCGGGGCAGGATGGCCGCGCGGCGGTGTTCAGCGGATGGCGACCATGAACAGGCGCGGGAAGCGGAGGAGGACCTTGCCGTCGGCGGTGCGCGGATAGGCTTCGGCGATGTGGGCGAGATAGCGGGCGAGGAAGGCCTCGCGGTCGGCAGGGGCCAGCGGATCGACGAAGGGGCGCAGGCCGGTGCTGCTGACCCACTCGACGATGGCTTCGGGGCCGGCGAGCACGTGGTTGTAGGCCGTGTGCCAGATCTCGATGCGGCGCGCGAAGGAGCGGAAGGCATCGTAGTAGGTGCGGACGGGCGGAAGCGGCAGGCGGGCGGCGCCGGTCAGTTGCGCGGCCCAGGGGCCTTCCGCAGCGGTCTGGCGCATGAGGACGTGGCTGGGCTCGGCCATGTTGTCGGGCATCTGCACGGCGAGAACGCCGCCTTCGGGCAAGGCTTCGAGGACGCGGGGAAGTTGCGCCAGGTGGTCCGGTACCCACTGGTAGATGGCGTTGGCGAAGACGAGGTCGGTAGCCGGTCCCGGAAGCCAGCTGCGGGCGTCGGCCTCGGCGAACGTGGCGGCCGGCAGGCGTTTCCGCGCCTCGGCGAGCATGTTGGGGGAGGTGTCGAGGCCGGTGACGCGAGCCCCGGGGTAACGCTCGACGAGGAGCTCGGTGGAGTTGCCGGGGCCGCAGCCCATGTCGACGATTGCGCGCGGCGCGGTGAGCGGCACCTGGGCCAGGAGGTCGCGGGCAGGACGCGTGCGCTCGTCCTCGAACTTCAGGTAGGTGGACGGGGACCAATCGGCCATGGCGCACTCCGAGGGTTCGAGGTGGCGCATGGATAGGACAAGGGCGCGGCGGCGTCCATGCCTCGGACCGTCATCACTCAGGGCCCCGCCATCCTGCAGTATGTGGGTGACAACTCGAATGTCGCGGCGTTCAAGCCGGCTGCCGGTACGCTCCAGCGGGCGCGATTGCAGGAGGCGCTGGGCTTCATCGGCGACCTGCACAAGGCCTTTGGCGGGCTGTTCAAGCCCGACCTGAACGACGAGGCGCGCGCTGCCGTGGTCGCCGAGATCACCCGGCGCTTCGATCAGCTCGAAGCCATGCAGCCCGAGGTCGGTCCCTACATGCTTGGCGAATTCACCCAGGCCGACGCCTATGCCTATACGGTGGTGCGCTGGGCCAATGGCCTGATCGACCTTGCCACCTACCCGCGCATCTCGGCGCTGGTGGCAGCGGTCGGCGCCCGCCCGACTACGCAGGCAGCCCTCAAGGCCGAGGGGCTGGCGGCGTAAGCTGGGATGTGAGGAAGGGGGCGAT
>JAEYTN010000158.1 GCA_023433985.1 Pseudomonadota bacterium
CGTCATCCGCGCTCCGCTGCTGCTGCTGCCGGTCTCACTCGAACGCAAGAGTGTGCGCGCGGGATTCCGCCTTGCGGTGCACGATGAGGAGGCCCGCTTCAATCCGACGCTGCTGCAGATGCTGCGACAGGACTTCAAGCTCACCATGCCCGAGCTGGAGGGGGAGCTTCCGGCCGACCAGAGCGGCATCGATGTGGCGCGCGTGCTCTCGATCGTGCGCACCCACACCAAGGAGATGCGTGGCTGGGAAGTGACGAACGAGACCGTCCTCTCCACGTTCTCGTTCACCAAGTTCCTGATGTGGCGGGACCTCGTGGATCGGGTCGAGCTGTTGAAGCGCAATCCGGTGGTCCGGCATCTCATCGATACGCCGAAGCAGCAATATGGCGACCAGGCCAGCTTTCCCGATCCGCACCGCATCGACCGGGACTACCATCCCGCCGACATCTTCGCCCCGCTTTCCGCGGACTCCTCGCAACTCGCTGCGGTGCTCACGGCATAGGAAGGACGCGACTTCACGCTGTTCGGGCCACCGGGCACGGGCAAGAGCCAGACCATCGCGAACATGATTTCGCAGTGCCTGGCCGCCGGCAAGACGGTGCTGTTCGTGTCGCAGAAGACGGCTGCGCTGGAGGTTGTGCAGCGGCGGCTGCGCGACATCGGCCTCGGTGAGTATTGCCTGGAAGTACATTCGACCAAGGCGCAGAAATCCGCCGTGCTGAACCAACTGCGGCAGGCCTGGCACCAGCGCTCGGCTCCGGCGGCCGAAGACTGGGCCGGAGTGACTGCCAATCTCGCGGCGCTGCGCGACGAACTGAACGGGCTGGTCGCCGCTCTTCACCGCCGCCGCTCGAACGGGCTGACCGCGCAGGCCGCGCTCGGTCGCGTGGTGGCGGATCATGCCCGCTTCCCGGGTCTGAAGTTCACCTGGGACGAAGTCGAGCGTTCGCCGGAGCAACTCTCATCGCTGCGTGCGCTCTGCCGCGACCTGGTTCCGGTATTGTCGGCCATCGGCTCGCCGGCAGAGCACCCGTTGCGCGGGGTCGGTGCGACGGAATGGGATCCGCACTGGCGCCCGCAGATGGAAGCGGCGATCGATCTCACACCGGCGGCGCTGCAACCGCTCGGCGATGCTGCTGCAGCGCTCGCACCCGCTCTTGGATTGCCTGTGCCGACCTCGCTCGATCAGGTTCAGGGGCTGATCGATTTCGCTGCGGTGGTGCTTGACCCCGCGGCGATCGGAGCGTCGAGCCTGATGGGCGCGGCTGCGGCCCCGCTGAATTCGGCAGTGGGCGAGCTGGTTCGTATTCAGGGTGATGCCGCGACGCTGCAGGCACAGTTGCAGGGGGCGTATCGCGCTGGCGTCTTTTCGCTGCCCCTTCAGCAGGTGCTGGCCGATTGGGTGGATGCCAGCCAGTCGAACTTCCTGCTGCGTGGACCGAGGCAGAAGAAGGTCCTGGTCGCGCTGCAACCCTTCGCCACGGCTGCCCTGCCAGCCGACATCGGCCCGGACCTCGCGACGCTGATCGAACTGCGCGCCCTGGCCCAGGAGGCCGAACCACTGGCCCCCGCATTCGCCGGCTCACCCGTCAAATGGGACGGCCTCAACACCGATCTGGCGGCGCTGAACACGGGAGCCCAGTGGGTTACCCGGACTCGTAGTGCCATCCGGGCATTGGCCGGCGCTTACGGATATACGGAACAGAGCCTCATCGATCACGTGGTCCGGCTGGAGACGGAACATCGAGCCGCGATCGACGGCGTTCCCTTCAAACGCACGTATGACCAGCTGGTCATAGCCAATCGGGCGCTCAGCGACAGCCTCGCACGGCTGGCGATACTCGCGGGCCGGAGTTCCGCGGCATTGCTGGGCAAGGGCAGCGACTGGCTGAGCGAGGCGGCCGCGACGCTGCATCGTTGGCGCGGGGCGCTGCTGCTCGGCAATGCCTGGATGCAATGGAACGCCACGAGGGAACGCGCTATCGGCGCCGGACTGGAGACGCTGATCGTTGCGATCGAGCGGGGCGAAGTGGCGCCGGGCGAAGCTGAGGCAGCATTCGAAACCGGATACGCCCGGTGGTGGTCGGACGTGGTGGTTTCCGACGACCCGCTGCTGCGGAACTTCCTGGCGGCCCGGCACGACAGCACGATCGAGCGGTTCCGTGCCCTCGACGAGCACGTGGCCGAGCTGAGCAAGCGCATCGTCAGGGCGCGACTGGCAGGCGGGATACCGACGCCCACGGCGTTCGGCAGTGACCCCGAGTGGGGTGCGCTGGCGCGGGAAATGCAGAAACGCGCCAGGCACCAGCCGCTGCGCAAGCTGTTCGCCCAGATTCCGACGGCCATGACCAAGCTCACGCCATGCGTGATGATGAGCCCGCTTTCGATCGCGCAATACCTGCCGCCTGACGCGCAGCCTTTCGATCTGGTGATCTTCGACGAGGCGTCGCAGATACCGGTGTGGGATGCGATCGGCGCCATAGCGCGCGGGAACCAGGTAGTGATCGTCGGCGACCCGGAGCAGTTGCCCCCGACCAGCGTCGGCGAGCGCGGCGTCGACGAGATCGAGGACGGCACGGATGTCGAGGACCAGGAGAGCATCCTCGACGAGGCGCTGGCGTCCAACATCCCGCAGCAGCGGCTCGACTGGCACTATCGCAGCCGGCACGAGAGCCTGATCGCGTTCTCCAACACGGCCTACTACAAGGGCCGGCTCGTGACGTTCCCCTCCCCGGTGACCGAAGACCGGGCGGTACGCTATGTGCATGTCCCCAACGGAATCTATGAGCGTGGTGCCGGGCGCATCAACCGTGAGGAGGCCCGGGCGGTGGTAGCGGACGTCGTGGGCCGGCTGCGCGATCCGGCTTTCGCCGCCGGGCGGCTGTCGCTGGGTGTGGTGACGTTCAACAGCGAGCAGATGCGGCACATAGAGAACCTGCTCGACAAGGAACGACGCAGCTTCCCGGATATCGAGCGGTTCTTCGACAGGGCGCAAT
>JAEYTN010000007.1 GCA_023433985.1 Pseudomonadota bacterium
GAAATCACCATTCCCGAGCCCCCGACTACCACGCGCCCGCTCACCGCGACGCTGGCGGTGCGCCTCATCGATACCTCGGGCCGCGCCATCCAGCGCAACCTGACCCGGCCGGTTACCCCGCCTACCGACCTGATCGGCCTTCGCCCGCAGTTCAGCGAGGATGACGGCCTCGACGAGGGGGCGACCGCCGCCTTCGACGTCATCGTCGTCGGCACGGACGGCGAGCAGAAGGACCAGGCGGGCCTCGAGTGGACGCTGAACCGCATCGAGACCAACTATCAGTGGTACCGCTCCAACGGCACCTGGAAGTGGGAAGCCGTCACCACCACGCGCGAAACCGGCAACGGCAGCGTGGATGCTGTGGCGACCGGTCCGGTCACCGTCTCGTCGCCCGTCACCTGGGGCCGCTACCGGCTCGAGGTGAGCTCGACCGGTGAGGGCGCCGCCTCCTCCACCTACGAGTTCTACGCCGGCTACTACTATGCCGAAGCCGGTTCCGACACGCCCGACGAGCTCGACGTGGCGCTCGACAAGGCCGCCTATCGCCCCGGCGACACGGCCGTGCTGAAGCTCGAACCGCAATTTGCCGGCACCGCGCTGGTGCTGGTCGTCGACGACGGCATCGTCGACATGCGCGCGGTGGACGTGCCGGCCGAGGGCGCCTCGGTCGCGCTGCCGGTCACCGAGGACTGGGGGCCGGGCGCCTATGTCACGGCCACGCTATATCGCCCCGCCGATGCGGCCGAAAAGCGCATGCCGTCCCGCGCGCTCGGCGTCGCCTATGCCGATGTCGAGCCGGGCGACCTCAAGCTCGACGTCTCGATCGACCGGCCCGAAGTGGCCAGCCCGCGCGCGCCCTTCACCGCCACGGTGAAGCTCGCCAACGTCGCGGCCGGCGAAAAGGCCTATGTCACCGTCGCCGCGGTCGATCTCGGCATCCTCAACCTCACCGGCTTCGCCGTGCCCGATCCGGATGGCTGGTTCTTCGGCCAGCGCCAGCTCGGCGTGGAGTTCCGCGATCTCTACGGTTCGCTGATCGACCCCACGCAGGGCACGCTCGGCGCCGTCCGCTCGGGCGGTGACGGGGGCGGGCTGAACACCGGCACGCCGCCGGCCACCACCGTGCTCGTCGCCCAGTATTCGGGCATCGTCACGGTCGGCGAGGACGGCACTGCCGAAGTCACCTTCGACATGCCGGATTTCAACGGCACGGTGCGCCTCATGGCCATCGCCTGGACCGCCTCCGCCATCGGCCATGCGTCGGCCGACCTGGTGGTGCGCGATCCGGTGGTGGTCAACCTGACGCCGCCGCGCTTCCTCCGGGTCAACGACACCTCGCGCCTGCTGGTCGAGATCAACAACATCTCGGGCGCTCCGGGGGCCTACAAGGTCGAGCTGATCACCGGCGACGGCCTCTCGACCGATGCCGCCGTGCAGACCGTCGAGCTGCCCACCGGCGAGCGTACCGCGCTCGACTTGAGCCTCACCGGCACGGCGATCGGCGACCAGAGCCTCAGGCTCATCGTCACCGATCCCAACGGCAACGCGCAGATCAAGCAGCTGGTGCTCGGCGTCCGCGCCGCCAGCGCCCCGGTGACCACCACGCAGCTGATCCCGCTGCGGCCCGGTGCCTCGGCGACGCTCGATGCCGATCGCTTCGAGGGCCTGATCCCGCGTTCGGGCAATCTCGTGTTCGCGGTGGGTCCGATTGCCCGCCTCGACGTGCCCGAGTTGCTGCTCTCGCTCGACCGCTACCCGTACGGGTGCGCCGAGCAGACCACCAGCCGCGCCCTGCCGCTGCTCTACCTCAACGAGGTGGCCGAAGTGATGGGCATGGGCACCGACGATGCGCTGGCCCAGCGCATCCGCGACGCCATCGCGGACCTGCTGAGCAAGCAGAACTCCGCCGGCGGTTTCGGCCTCTGGGGGCCGTTCTCCGGCTCCGAGCTGTGGCTCGACGCCTATGTCACCGACTTCCTGCTCCGTGCCCGCAGCCAGGGCTACGCGGTGCCGGACCAGGCGATGACCATGGCGCTCGACAACCTCTCCAACCAGGTCTCCTACGCCTCCGACTTCTCGTCGGGCGGCGAGGATATCGCCTACGCGCTGCTCGACCTCGCTCGGGCCGGCCGGGCCGCCATCGGCGACCTGCGCTACTACCTCGAAGCCAAGCTCGCTGCCTTCTCGTCACCGCTGGCCAAGGCCCAGCTCGGCGCCGCGCTCGCCCTCTACGGCGACCGCACCCGCGCCGCCGAAGCCTTCGCTGCCGCCGTCGAGGGGCTGAAGCCGGCCGACGACCGCTACCGCTGGCGGACGGACTATGGCAGCCGGTTGCGTGACACCGCCGCCGTGCTCGCCCTCGCGGCCGAGTTCAGCCCGTCCGGTATCGACCTGTCGGCACTCGCCGAGCAGCTCGCCGGCCTCCGCGACGCCGCCCGCTGGAGCTCGACCCAGGAAGATGCCTGGACGCTGGTGGCGGCCTCCGGCCTCGCCCGCCAGGCCGCGACCGGCAAGGTCACGGTCGACGGCGAGCCGCTCGAAGGTACGGTCTATCGCCGCTACGACGACGTCGTGCTCGAGCAGAACGCGGTCACCGTCACCAACGAGGGCAATACTGCCACCGAGATGACTGTCGCCGTCACCGGCATTCCGGCCACCCCGCCGGCGGCCAGCAGCGATGGCTTCACCATCACGCGCGAGTACTTCCTCGTCGATGGGACGCCGACCGACCTCTCGACCGTGCGCCAGAACGACCGCTTCGTGGTCAAGCTGACCATCGTGCCGCAGAACCTCGGCTCGGGTCAGTATGTCGTCGCCGATCCGCTGCCGGCCGGGTTCGAGATCGAGAACCCCAACCTCCTCGCGGGCGGCGGCGGTGTCGGCGACCTCTCGAGCTGGCTGACCCTCGATACTCCGGCCAACGTGGAGTCGCGCACCGACCAGTATGTGGCGGCGTTCCGCACCTGGTCGCCGGTGCAGGACCTCACCACCGCGTACCTCGTCCGCGCCGTTTCGCCGGGCAGCTTCGTGCTGCCGGGCGCCACGGTGGAGGACATGTACCGGCCGGAGTTCCGCGCCAACACCGACGCGGGCCAGATCGAGATCACCACGGCCGGGCCGTGACATGACCTCGCACCCGCACAGGCCGCGCCCCAGACGGGCGCGGCTTCTCGGCATCGCCGCCGGCCTGGTCGTGCTGTTCGGCGGCTTCGCCTCGCTGATCTACGGCAACCAGGTGGTGACCGAGCTGCGCCACACCCTGCCGCCGACGCCCGACCCCGCCACCGTGCCGGTCTCGACGCTGGTGGTGGACTATCAGGGTACGCTGCTC
>JAEYTN010000082.1 GCA_023433985.1 Pseudomonadota bacterium
CCACGGGCACGAGCGCCCCGGTGACCGGATCGGTATGAAACTTACCTTGGGCGCCGGAGCCGCCGAACACGTCGATCATGAGATTCCTCTCGTCTTGAAGCCGGCGCCTATGTCGCGTGTGAGGCCCAGTTGTTCAAGGCCGTTCGTTTGGCCCTTCTCCATCGCGCCACGCCGACGGTCGGGCGGTGTCATTCGTCGGTCATGGACGAGCTTCCGTCGATGCAAGCTGCCGCTAGCGTATTAAGAGCGTAGGGCACCAGGATAATTACAACTGTAATCGGTGGTGGGGATGCGGGGACTGCAATCGGTGACGGCGACGGCGCTCGCGCTGGCGATGCTGGGCTCCCCAGCGCTTGCCCAGGACGACAGCAGCGACAGCGGCGATGCGGCGCCTCCGGTGGCCACCGAAACCGGCGCCTCGGGTCGCGAGGTCTATACCCCGGCCGATTTCGCCCGCTTCGCCCCGCGTAACGCGCTCGACATGGTCCGGCAGGTTCCGGGCTTCACCATCGTCACCAGCGACCAGGGCCGCGGCCTCGGCCAGGCCAGCGACAACGTGCTGATCAACGGCGAGCGCCACACCAGCAAGTCCGACAGCCTGTTCGACACGCTGGCCCGCATCGCCGCGAGCCGGGTCGAGCGGATCGAGATCGTCGATGGCGCCACGCTGGGCATACCGGGCCTGTCGGGCCAGGCGGCCAATATCATCACCCAAGGCGGCGCGATTACCGGCCGCTACGAATACCGGGCAATCTGGCGCCCCAAATACGCCAAGACCAGCTACGGCGGCGGTGAGGTCTCGCTGAGCGGATCGACCCCTCGTCTCGAGTGGACGGCCGCCTACAACCACGGTGTCAGCCGGGGCGGCGCGGGCGGAAACGTCGGCACATTCGTCACCGACGCGGACGGCACGCTGACCGAGCGGCGCGACGTGCTGATCCAGTTCGTCGGCGAATTCCCGCGCCTGTCCGGAACGCTGAAGTGGGATGGCCCCGGCTCGATGGTGGCGAACCTCAACGCCAACTACAGCCGAACCTACACCGACTCCTCGAACGACGAAGAACGCGATCTCCTGGTCGGAGTCGATGCCTTCCGTGATTTCGACACGCGCGAACGCGGCTATGGCTACGAGATCGGCGGCGACCTCGATTTCGCGCTCGGCCCCGGGCGCCTCAAGCTGATCGGGCTGGAGCGCTTCAATCACCTCCGGTTCCGCGCCGATTCCGTTCTCATTCCCGCCGACGGCTCGGCCACGCTCGGCGGCCGCTTCGCGCAGCTTTCCGACAGCGGCGAGCGGATCGGCCGCGCCGAATACCGGTGGGACATGCTCGGCGGGGATTGGCAACTCGATGCCGAGGCCGCGTTCAACCGGCTCGATCGTACCGCCCGGCTCTTCGAGCTCGATCCGGCCGGCGATCTCGTCGAAATTCCGTTCCCCGCGGGTTCGGGCGGGGTGACCGAGGACCGCTACGAGCTCATCCTCAACTACAACCGCACGCTCGCGCCGGGATGGACGTTGCAGCTGGGGGCCGGCGGCGAATACTCGAAGCTCGCGCAGACCAGTCCTGGCGGCCTCACACGCACGTTCTGGCGCCCGAAGGGTGCGATGACGCTCGCCTGGACCCCGCAACAGGGCGTCGACCTGTCGCTCAAGCTGTCCCGCACCGTCGGCCAGCTGGTATTCGGCGATTTCCTGGCCAACGTGAACCTCGCGCAGGACAACGGGAACGCAGGCAATGCCCAGCTCGTCCCGCAACAAGCCTGGGAAGCCGATTTCGAAATGCGAAAGAACCTCGGCGCCTCGGGTTCGGGCACGCTGCGCGTCTACGGCCGCTGGATCGAGGACTACATCGATACGGTCCCGGTGGCGGGCGGGTTCGAGTCGCGCGGCAACATCGCCGGCACTGCCAGGCTCTACGGCGCCTCGCTCAATGCCACCCTCAATCTCGATCCGCTCGGCTGGAAGGGCGCGAAGATCACTGCGAACGGCAGGGTCGAGGGCTCCTCGCTCGCCGATCCGCTGACCTCGCTCGACCGATCCTTCAGCTCGCACAATTACACCGGCGGCGAGGTCAACTTGCGCTACGACGTGCCGGACAGCGACTGGGCCATGGGCGGCGGCTTCAATTGGAGCATCAACAAGCCCTACGTCCGCCTGTTCGAAGTCGGCCAGGACTACGAAGGGCCGGTCTACACATTCGGCTACATCGAGAACAAGGACGTGTTCGGGCTGACCGTGAACCTCAACGTCTTCAACCTCAGCGGCGGTCGCGGCTTCTTCGACCGAACCGTCTGGACCGGTCTGCGCGATCGCAGCCCGATCGCCTTCGTCGAGCGCCGCCGTCTCGACGTCTCCACCATCTACCGCATCTCCATCAAGGGCGATTTCTAGCGGCGGCGCGACATTCTTCCTCCCCCTCGATGGGGGAAGCCCGCCTCTTGCATCTCGGTCCGTCCCCACGCTTTCCCCCGACCTCGCGCGGTGGCAAGCTGCGCGGCATGAAAAGCCTTCTGAATGTTCTCGCGCTGCTCGGGCTTGTCTCAGCTTCAGCAAGTCATGCGCAGGACACGATAGTCATCCAGGAGCTGCCGTCGTCCGCCGTGGCCGAGGCCGAGGAACAACTCGATCGCATCGCCGCACTCGACGATGCGGGGCCTCGGCTCAATGCCGTAATCGCGTTCAATCCCGACGCTGCGAGGCTCGCAATCGGCAACACGGAGCTGCCTCTCGAAGGCCGCACCGTGCTCGTCAAGGACAACATCGAAACACGCGAATGGCCAACCACCGCCGGCAGCCTCGCGCTGAAGGACAACCGGACCGGCCGCGACGCACCCCTGATCGCGCGGCTGCGCGAAGCGGGCGGGGTTGTGCTCGGCAAGACCAACTTGTCCGAATGGGCCAATATCCGTTCGAGCCGCTCCACCAGCGGCTGGAGCGCGGTAGGCGGCCTCACCAGGAATCCGC
>JAEYTN010000104.1 GCA_023433985.1 Pseudomonadota bacterium
GTCCTGCGGGGCGACGACATTGCCCAGCGACTTGCTCATCTTGCGGCCGTCGCCGTCCATGGTGAAGACGAGGATCGGCGCGAGCCAGGCGGTTAGGCAGTCGAAGACCTGGTCGAGCACCGTGAGGCTCGCCCGGCGCTTCAGCGACGAGATCGGATCGCAGTAGAGCGCGTCCTTGCGGATATCGAAGTAGAAAGCCGAGAGATCGACGTTCATGAACTGGCTGAGCGCGGCGACGACGCGCTTGTAGTCGTACTCGGCGTAGGCTTCGCGCACGAGCACGTCGAGGCCCTGCAGGCGGTGCAGGATCAGGCGCTCGAGTTCGGGCATCTCTTCCACCGACACGGCATCCTCGGCCCGGTAATGAGCGAGGTTGCCGAGCAGCCAGCGCATGGTGTTGCGCAGCTTCCGGTAGCTGTCGACGGTGGTGTTGATGATCTCCTTGCCCAGCCGCTGGTCCTCGGCGTAGTCGCCGGCGGCCACCCAGAGGCGCAGGATATCGGCGCCGAACTGCTTGATCACGTCCTGCGGGGCGACGACATTGCCCAGCGACTTGCTCATCTTGCGGCCGTCGCCGTCCATGGTGAAGCCATGGGTGAGGACGCTCTCGTAGGGCGCGAAGCCGTTGGTGGCGCAGCTTTCGAGCAGCGAGGAGTGGAACCAGCCGCGGTGCTGGTCGGAGCCCTCCAGATACATGCCGGCCGGGAACTGCATGTCGGGCCATTTCTGCGGGTTGCGCAGCACCCAGGAGTGCGTGGTGCCGCTCTCGAACCAGACATCGAGGATGTCGTCGATCTTGGTCCATTCGGCCGGGTCGACGGACTTGCCCTCGTGCATGGCGCCGGCGAGGAAGCGCTCCTTGGCGCCCGGCTTGAACCAGGCGTCGGCGCCCTCTTCCTCGAAGGCCTGGCCGATGCGGTGGTTGACCTGCTCGTCGACGAGGATGGTGTCGGTCCGCTCGTTGTAGAACACGGCGATCGGCACGCCCCAGGCGCGCTGGCGGGAGAGCACCCAGTCAGGACGGTCGGCGATCATCGAGCGCAGCCGGTTCTGGCCGGCGGGCGGGTAGAACCGGGTGGCGTCGATGGCGGCGAGCGAGCGGACGCGCAGGGTGTCGCCCTTCTTGCCGCCGATGTCGCGGTCCATGTAGACGAACCACTGCGGGGTGTTGCGGAAGATGATCGGCTTCTTGGAACGCCACGAATGCGGATACTGGTGCTTCACCCGGCCGCGGGCGACCATGGCGTTGCGCTCGGCCAGGGCGGCGATGACGCGGTTGTTGGCATCACCCTTCTTGCCGGCGTCGTCGATGATGCGGGCGCCCTCGAAGCCGGGCGCAGCGGTGGTGTAGAAGCCGGCGTCGTCGACGACGTAGGGGATCGTGGTGTCGATCCCGAGCCCCTGCAGATGGCGAGCCGAATCCATCCAGATGCCGAAGTCGTCGAGGCCGTGGCCCGGCGCCGTGTGCACGAAGCCGGTACCCGCATCGTCGGTGACGTGCTCGCCATCGAGGAGCGGCACCTCGAACTCATAACCGCCGCCGAGGCCGCGGAGTGGATGCGTGGCCGAGACGATCTTCGAGCAATCGACATCGTGCAGGCGCACATAGCTCTCGACCTTGGCCTTCTGCAGCGTTTCGGCCGCAAGCTTGTCGGCGAGAACGTATTTCTCGCCCTTGGCCGCCCAGTTGCCTTCCGGCGCGGCCGTGACCTCGTAGAGGCCGTAGCCGATCTTGCTGGAGTACGAGATGGCGCGGTTGGCCGGGATGGTCCACGGGGTGGTGGTCCAGATGACGACGTAGGACGAGCCGAAATCCTCGAACGAGCCGGTGCCGAAGGCGCCGTTGGCCGAGTGGATCGGGAACTTCACCCAGATGGTGTCGCTCTCGTAGTCCTGGTACTCGATCTCGGCTTCGGCGAGCGCGGTGCGCTCGACCACGGACCACATGACGGGCTTGGAGCCACGATAGAGCTGGCCGGAGGCGGCGACCTTCATCAGCTCGCGGGCGATCTGGGCTTCGGCGTCGAAGCTCATGGTGAGGTAGGGGTTGGACCAGTCGCCGATGACGCCGAGGCGCTTGAACTCCTCGCGCTGGGTGTCGACCCAGTACTGCGCGAAGCTGCGGCACTCGCCGCGGAATTCGTTGATCTCGACGTCGTCCTTGTTCTTGCCCTTGGCGCGATACTGCTCCTCGACCTTCCACTCGATGGGGAGGCCGTGGCAGTCCCAGCCCGGCACATAGGCCGAGTTGTAGCCGAGCATGGTCTTGGAGCGGCTCACCAGATCCTTGAGGATCTTGTTGAGCGCATGGCCGATATGGATGTTGCCGTTGGCGTAGGGCGGGCCGTCGTGGAGCGTGAAGATCGGCTTGCCCTGCCCTGCCCGGCGCTGGCGGGCATAGATGTCCATGTCTTCCCAGCGCTTCAGCCAATCGGGCTCGCGCTGCGGCAGGCCGGCGCGCATGGGGAACTGGGTTTCGGGCAGGAAGAGCGTCGCGCTGTAGTCAGTTTCCGCGCCGCCGGGAGCGTGATCGTTCATCGGGAGATATCCTGAAAGCTGCGGGCTTTTAGCAAGCGTGGCTTGCAGGTGCCAGAAGGAATTGGGCCTGGGGTGTGTTCAGACGCCGCCTGCCCTAGCGGAAGAACCCGAGCTTCTGGTCCAGCTCCGAGACCGGGAGGGTCGACTGGAGCTGGCGGCGGGCCTCGCCCGCGTCGTTGTTGACCGCGGCGATGAGGTCGTCGAGCGAGGTGAACTTCACCTGGCCGCGGACGTGACCGAGGAGCGCAACTTCGAGCGTCTGGCCGTAGATGTCCTCGTCGAAATCGAAGATCCAGGTTTCGAACGGCGGGCGCTCGTTGTTGAACATCGGCTTGCCGTAGCTGGCGACGCCATCGAGCAGCCGGTCGCCGAGGCGGGCGCGCACGGCATAGACGCCCTGGAGCAGGCCGAAGCCGGTGGGCGTGGGTACGTTGGCGGTGGGGAAGCCGAGTTCGCGGCCGCGCTGGTCGCCCTTCACCACCTCCCCCGACAGGAACCAGTGGTAGCCGAGCAGCTGGCTCGCCGCGACCGCATCACCCTCGCCGAGCAGCGCGCGGATGCGGGAGGACGAGATGTGGTCGTCGCCCTCGTCGAGCATATCGAGGATGTCGACCTCGAAGCCATGGCGCCTGCCGGCATCCTTGAGGAAATCCGGGGTGCCCTGGCGCTTGTAGCCGAAGTGGAAATCGGCGCCGACCGACACGCCGGTGACCGCCAGTGCGCTGACGAGGAAACGGGTGACGAACTCCTCGGCGACGATGTGGGAGAAATCGAGGTCGAAGGGCATCACCACGATGCCATCGAGGCCGAGCGCCTCCGCGATCTTCGCCTTCTGGTCCGCGTAGGTGAGGCGGAACATGAACGGCGCGGGCGCGAAGACATCACGCGGGTGCGGCTCGAAGGTGAGGACGATGGCCGGCACGCCAAGCGCTTCGGCGCGCGCCTTCAGGGCCCTGAACACGTGCTGGTGCCCGCGATGACAGCCGTCGAAATTGCCGATCGCGACCATTGCGCCCTTCAGCGAAGGGGGCACCTGGTCGAGGCCGGCGAGCCTGATGAAGCCGGACAATTCGAACTCGCCCTGAAAAGTGCAGGCGATATGGCAAGAAAGCGGCAGCGTTGCAAGGAGCGGAGGTGGGAGGCGGGTATGCCGGTATGTAACGACACGATGCGGCGGCAGGGCAACGGAGGGCTGTCCTGAGGGCGAACCCGAGAAGGTGGCGCTTGTCGCCGCCCCCACCACCCCCATCGGCGGTCCCCCACCCCCCCATACCGGGGGAGGATCACCCGAAGCG
>JAEYTN010000135.1 GCA_023433985.1 Pseudomonadota bacterium
GGCCGAGGTCACGCCCTTGGCGATGGTGATGATGTCAGGGCGGATGTTGTAGGTGTGCGAGCCGAAGTACTGGCCGGTGCGGCCAAAGGCGGTCACCACTTCGTCGGCAATGAGCAGGATGTCGTACTTGTTCAGCACCGCCTGGATGTCGTCCCAGTAGCCCTCGGGCGGCGGCACGATGCCGCCGGTGCCGAGCACCGGCTCACCGATGAAGGCGGCGACGGTCTCGGGGCCTTCGGCGAGGATCAGCGCTTCGAGCTCGGCGGCGAGGCGGCGGGAGAACTCGCGCTCTGTCTCGCCCGGGCGCCCCTCGCGCCAGTAGTGCGGGCAGCCCGTATGCAGCACGCGGTCGAGCGGCAGGTCGAAGGCGTTCTGGAACGACGGCAGGCCGGTGAGGCTGCCGGTCATCAGGCCCGAACCGTGATAGCCGCGCTTGCGCGAGATGATCTTCTTCTTCTCGGGCCGGCCGAGGACGTTGTTGTAGTACCAGACCAGCTTGACGTTGGTCTCGTTGGCATCGGAGCCCGAGAGGCCGTAGTAGACCTTGCTCATGCCCATGCCGGCCTTGGTCACGATACGCTCGGAGAGCTTGGCGATCTGCTCGTTCGAGTGCCCGACATACGCGTGGTAGTAGGCCAGCTTCTTGGCCTGCTCGTTGATGGCCTCGGCCACTTCCAGCCGGCCGTAGCCGATGTTGACGCAGTAGAGACCGGCAAAGCCGTCGAGCGTGCGCACGCCGTCGCGATCCTCGACATAGACGCCCTTGCCGTCGGTCATGACGCGGTTGGCGATCTCGCCCCGCGCGAACTGGCCGAGATGGGTCGAGGGGTGGAAGACATATTCCCGGTCGGTGGCCGAGATGTCGTTGATGCGTTGGTCCATGGGATACTCGCTTTCACGCCGGCCCGTAGGCGGCGCAGACATATTTGAGGTCGGTGAACTCGGAGATGGCGTGACGGCCGCCCTCGCGGCCGAGCCCGGATTCGCGGACGCCGCCGAAGGGGATGGGATGGCCGGTCATTTTCACGCAGTTGACCGCCAGCATGCCGACCTTGAGCGCTTCGCTCATGCGGCAGATGCGGGAATGGTCATTGGTGAAGAGGTAGCCTGAAAGACCGTAGTCCGAAGCATTGGCGGCCGCGATGACATCCGCCTCGGTATCGAAGGGGATGAGCGCGGCAACCGGGCCGAAGGTTTCCTCGGCGAAGATCGCCATGTCGGGCGTGACGTCGGCCAGCACCGCCGGCTCGACGAACAGGCCCTGGGCCGCGCCTCCTGCGAGCAGGCGCGCGCCCTTCGCCACTGCGTCCTCGACATGCTCGAGGCACTTGGCGACCGCCCTCTCGTGCATCAGCGGGCCGAGATCGGAAGTCGTATCGAAGCCGTTGCCGGTCTTCAGCGCCTTCACCCGCTCGGTGAACCGCTCGGCGAAGGCGTCGTAGATGCTGCGCTGCACGAAGATGCGGTTGGCCGCGAGGCAATCCTGACCGGTGGTCTGGAACTTCGCGTCGATGGCGGCGGCCACCGCCTGGTCGACCGGCACGTCAGGGAAAACGATGAAGGGCGCATGCCCCCCGAGTTCCATCGACACGCGCTTCATCGTACCGGCCGCGGCGGCCGCCAGCTTCTTGCCGACGCCGGTGGAGCCGGTGAAGCTGATCGCCCGCACCTTGGGGTTGTCGCAGAGTTCGCCGACGATTTCCGCGGCCGGCCCGGTAACGACGTTGAAGACGCCGGCCGGCAGACCCGCCATCTCGGCCAGCCGGGCCAGCGCCAGGCCAGAATACGGCGTCTCGGAGGCCGGGCGGACGACCACGGTGCATCCGGCGGCGAGCGCTGCGGCTGCCTTGCGGGTGATCATGGCCGAGGGGAAGTTCCAAGGTGTGATGCAGGCCACGACGCCCACCGGCTCACGCCGCACCGTCATCTGCCGGTTCGGCAGGTGGCTCATCGGCATCTCGCCGTCGATGCGCTTGGCCTCCTCGGCGAACCACTCTACGAAGCTCGCCGCATAGTCGAGCTCGCCCAGCGCCTCGCGCAGGGGCTTGCCCTGCTCGAGCGTCATCAGCACCGCCAGGGCTTCGCGGTTGGCGACGATCAGGTCGTACCAGTTCCGGAGATGCATCGCCCGCTCCTGCGGGAGCAGCTTCGCCCATGACGGGAAGGCGGCATCGGCGGCATCGACCGCGGCCCGGGCTTCCGCCGCGCTCAGGGCCGGCACCGACCCGATGCGCTTACCGGTGGCCGGATCGGTGACGTCGAGGACGTCACCGCTCTTGGCCGAAACCCACTGCCCGCCGACATAGGCCTTCTCGGAGAACAGCGGCTGGACGGCGTGGAAGCCGGCCGACGCATCGGCGATGCTGCGCAGGTCGAGTTGAACGGTCATCTCGCCTCTCCGTCAGCGGGTCCGGGAGGCGATCTGGGCCAGCGTGCGCTCCATCTCGTTGACCACGATCATCCAGCCCTCGTCGCTGCCCTGGCCAGGCTTGGTGAAGATCATGGCGGCGCCGCAGGCGATACCCATCTGCGCGGTGATGCGTGTCGACTGGTCGGTCTCGTTGGACGAACCGCCGAGGCAGGCGCCGATATTGTTCTCGTTGCAGAACTTGAGCGCTTCGATCGTGTTGTTCACGCCGCCCATGTCGGGCGTCTTGATCTGCACGTTCTGGATCGCGCCGGCCGCCGAGAAGGCCTTGATGTCATCGAGCGTGTTGGCCCACTCGTCGATCACGAGCCCGGCCTTGATGCCCAGCTTGTCCATTTCGGCGCGGGTGCGCGAGTAGAGATCGATCTGCTCGTCGCGGGTCGATCCGATGATCGGCGACTCGACCAGCAGATGGTAGGGCGCGATGATCTTTTCGAGGCGGCCGATGAACGCGGCAATCGTCTCGGGCTGCTTGTTGAAGGCCTCGCCCAGCGTGCCGTAGAGATCGATGTGGATCTGCGGGAAGTAGTCCGGATCCTTGACCTCTTCGATGCGCGCCTTGAGCTTCTCCATGTACTCGACCAGGAGGCCGCCATCGTAGCCGATGTGGTGCTCCACCGACAGGAACGGGGTGTGAGGGAAGACGTCGGCGCGCTTCACGATCATGCGGTCATGCGTCGCCCAGTCGTAGCGCTGCGCCCCGGCCAGCACCGGGATGCGCTTGGTCATCGGCGTCGTGCCGTATTCGCGCGAGATGACCTCGGCGAGGGTGACCTTGTTGGCCTTGGCCGCGGCATCGAGCAGCGCCTGCGTCACGCCGTAGCGGATGGCGGTGTGGAGGCGCTTGCCGTCCACCACCAGCTTGTCGACCTGCTCGGCCAGTGCCTTGAAGGTCGTGACATCCTGCCCGACCAGCAGCTCTGCGACCGCGCCGTTGATGATCGGCAGCGCGGAATCGGGGTCGAACATCGGGTCGCGGCCGGCGAGGCCGACGAGGATCACCTCGGCGCAATCGCCGAAGGCGATCGAGTCGTCCTCGAGGATGAGCATGACCGAAACCGTCTTGCCCGGCTGGATGATGCGCTTGAAGCCAGGGGTCTTCGGCTCGCCGTCGAAGAGCAGCAGGCCGTTGGGCTTGGCACCGGCTTTAATCGCCGCCAGGTCCTTGTAAAGGAACCCATTTACGCCGACGGACGTGATTAGCTTCTTGATCTTCACTTTGGATCCCCACCGGATGATTTGATGGCTCAAGCCTAGGCGATGGGTTACGGCGGGTTCTGCTTTTTCGCCGTTTGCGCACGCAACATCCGGGGCGCCCGGGCGCCCATTTTCGCACGATTGTAACGGGGCGTTCTGGCACGCTTCGCTCCAATTGGCCTCCGCGCCCCAGTTGCGAGAACGAGTTTGCCCATGCCCAGCCCGCACGGCCTCGCCGTCGCCATCGACTCCGGCTACGACGACCACTCCATCGAGGCGGGCATCCTGGCGTCGGCGGGCCTCGAAGTGATCGAGCGCCCCTGCAATGGCAACGTCGAGGCCGTACGCCTGGCGGTGCGCGATGCCGACGCCGTGTTCGTCCGCGAAAGCCCTATCGACCGCGCGGCGATCGACGGGATGGAACGGTGCCGGGCCATCGTCCGCTACGGCGTGGGCGTCGACAATATCGACATCGCCGCTGCCGCCGAGCGCCGCATCCATGTCGCGAACGTCCCCGACTACGGCGTGGAAGAGGTCAGCGACCAGGCGATCGCCCTGATGTTCGCCGTCGTCCGCCGCATCGCCTCGCGCGACCGGGATGTGCGGGCGGGACGCTGGAACGTCGCGCGCCAGGAGCCGATGTACCGGCTGGCGGGGAGAACCCTCGGCGTCATCGGCTACGGCCGGGTCGGCGCCGCCTTCCTGCGCAAGACGTCCGCGCTCGGTTTCATGCGCACGCTTGTCTACGACCCGGCTGCCTCCGCCCTGCCCGACCATGCCGAAGCGGCCGATCTCGACACCATCTTCACGCAGGCCGACATCGTCTCGCTGCACCTGCCGCTGCTGCCGACGACCGCCAGGCTCGTCTCTGCCGAGCGGCTGGCCGCGATGAAGCCCGGGGCGATCATCGTCAACACGTCGCGTGGCGGCCTTATCGACGAGGCAGCGCTCGCCGCGGCCCTGGTCGAGGGTCGCCTGGGGGGCGCCGGCCTCGACGTCTACGCCGTCGAGCCGCCCGCCGACAGCCCGCCTGCTGACGCTCCGCAACGCCGTGCTGACCGACCATACGGGCTGGTACTCCGAAGAGAGCGTCGCCGAACTCCAGACCAAGGCGGCGCAGGAAATCGCCCGCGTCTTCGCCGGCGAAGCGCCCAGGCACTGGGTCAATCGCTGGACCTGAACCCTTCCGATCTCAAACGAGGATAGAACAATGGACAAGGACCTTGTCGAAGGTTTCCGTCGCGTCGCGACTGCGTCGGTCGCCGACGCCGTGGACAAAATCTGCGGCGTGCGCGGCTATCTCGACAGCGCCATCGCCCCCCGCATCAGCGACCGCAAGATCGCCGGCCCGGCGGTGACGGTGCTCGAGGAAGCCTGCGAGGAGTTCCTGCCGCCCACCCACGCCCTCGAACTGATCGACGCGGCCGAGCCCGGCAGCGTGGTGGTGATCGCGACGGGCGCCAACGCCGACGTGGCCGTCTGGGGTGGCCTGATGACGGCCGGCGCCGTGGCCAACCGGCTCGAAGCGGCCGTCCTCGATGGCGCGGTGCGCGACATCACCGAGATCAAGCGCGACTTCGGCTTCCCTGTATTCTCGCGCGCCGCCTCGCCCGGCACCACCCTGGGACGCTGCAAGACCGTGGCTTCCATGGTTCCCGTGACCCTCGGCGACGTCGTGGTCAATCCCGGCGACATGGTCGTCGGCGATCCCGACGGCGTGGTGATCGTCCCGCGCGACAAGGCCGTGGAAGTCCTCGCCATGGCGCAGGAGATCGACCAGCGCGAAGCCGAGCAGGCCCGACTGATCATCGCCTCGGGCTCGCTCAAGGAAGGTCTCGCCAAGTACGGTCGCATCTAGGACCGGCATCCGCCTGACATCCCCGCTACCCCTCGACCCGCGCTCACCC
>JAEYTN010000136.1 GCA_023433985.1 Pseudomonadota bacterium
CCGCCATCCGCCATCACGCCGGCGGCCCCATCGACATGGAGGACACCTGGAAGCCGCTCTTCGTCGTCGCCTCCAACTTCTCGTCCGGCACCGAGGAAATCCTCACCACCGGCCCGCTCGAGCAGTCGGTCGCCGCGAGCTATGCCATCCCCGGCGCCTTGCCCCCGGTCCTCCGCGACGGCCACCTGCTGTTCGATGGCTCGATCTTCAACAACCTCCCAGTCGGCGCCATGGCCACGCAGGGTGTCGGCAGGATCATCGCCGTTGACCTCTCCGACGACACCCACCACCACCTCGACCTCACTGCCCTCCCCTCGTCCCTCGACCTGCTGCGCGACCGCTTCCGCCCCGCCCGGGAGCAGCGCTACCGCGGCCTCCCCACGCTCCCCGAAACCCTCCTTCTCTCCGCTTTCCTCACCTCCACCGCCCGCCAGCGCACCGAACGCCACCACGCCGACCTCCTCCTCCACCCGTCCCTCCCCGAAACCGCCCTCCTCGACTGGCGCAGCTTCGACGCGGTGGCGGAGGCGGGCTATCGTCACGCCGCCGAGGTGCTGGCGAGCCAGGCCACGCGCTCGCAACTCCGCCTCGATTGACAGCGCCAGGGCGCACAAAAGTCATTGCAGGACGAAGCGACAACCCTGTTGTAGGATCGTCAGTCGCGCTACTATCGCGACGGGGATGGAGACTGATCGACATGACGGAATTGCAGCTCAGCAGGCGCCTGGCCGAAATACTCGTCTACGGCCATATCGTCCTGATTCTTCTTGCGATCGTCGTCGCAATCTTCGGCCATCTTGAAGGACTTGACGTCCTCCAGATGGTCTTGACCGGGACACCAGTCCTCGCGGTCTCGGCCACCACCGCCTTTGCCCACGTCATTCGCGGCGGCAGTGTCGAGGACCACACCAAGCCTGCCGAGCGGACGCAACGACAGATGTCGCAGGTCGTCTGCTACGTTTTGCTGGGCCTCATCGCGCTGGTCTACCTGGGCGGCACCTGGCGAGGTCTCGCCGAGCAGAAGGAGTGGCTCAAGGTCGCTGCCGGCGTCATCGAGACCGGCCTCGGTGCCTACGTCGCCGTGGTCCGCGACTACTTCTTCGTCTACTCGAACGGCGGACCCCTCCGTAACCGCCCCGCCCGAAGCCGGAGGGCCGGAACGTGAGCCCGGCAAAGCCGGCGCTCGTTCCCTTTCTCGCCGGCATGCTCGCCCTTCTGCCATCGATCGCAATTGCCCAGTCGCCCACCACCCCGGCCGTGCCTGGGCTCGAATCGTGGCCCCCGCAGGGGGACGCTCCCGCCCTGTCGGCGTGGCAACAGCGCGGGCTCGCGACCGATCGATACCTCGCCGCCATTGCGCAGAGTCCATTTGGCTGCGGCAAGGAGTCGGACGATCGATCCCCTTCTCCCAACGTCCTGGATTTCCTCCAGCCCGACCTCGGCAAGATGGAGACGTGGAGCGGCTTCGACGCCTTCCCCCCCGATACCCCCTTCCAGCCGGGCCATGACTTCGCCTCGCCCAACGGCTGGAAGCCGCTCGATCCCCCCGTCGCCGCCTGGCCGCTCGACGACCAGCCATACGGCGACGCAGATCCGTGGGAGCGCAAATGCAGCTTCGACAAGAGCGCCATCGTGCTCGACACCTGCTGGCCCCGCAGCGACTTCCGCTGGAACAAGGAGGCCATCCCCTCCGCCACTAAAATGGCGAAGAACCCATGGTCCGATTTCCGCTGGCAGGGGGTGGACGGCCTCGCCCTGGATGACTGCTGGAGCGACGACGTCTACAGCAGCCTCACGGTCGTGACCGTGGATTTTCCGGTGACGCTGATCCTGACCCCGCCCTCTTCGGTGCCGACGCTGGAATCCTCTGGTGGGGTCGTCGTCCCAAAGCTCTGCAACCAGTGCTTGTGGGCACATTTCAGCCAGGAGTCGACCCCTCCTCCCGCCCCGCCCTCGGACCTCGATAGTCTGGACCGGTTGGCGCACCAGCTCGTCACCGAACTGATCGGGAAGTCCGGTCACCTCCCCGTCTTCGAGCAACCGTCGCGTCCCATTGCCGACCCCGACGTCAACGGCGTCCGGATGCAGGTCGGCACCACCTGCGACGCGGTCAATGGCAGCGCCCAGAAGCTCTGCCGCTTCGAGGTCACCCTCATGGTGAACGTCGCCTGGAAGGGAGGCGCGACGGTCGGACGCCTCACCATCATGGTGACCGACTATCGGGAGGCGAAGCGCCAGGGCAACGAGCCGCCTCGCCTCACCGAAGTCGCCTGGACGCCGCCGACCGACAAGGAGGGCCGCGCCAGCGAGGACTGGATCGGCACCCAGCTCGAGCGAATATTCGACTCCACCCTGCAGCAAGCCGCCGCCAACCTGCAACTCGACCAGTCCATCCCTGCGCCCTAGCCGCCGCACTCAATCCCCTGCAGCACATACCTGAAATCATATCACTGGCTTCAGCACGCTCCCCGATGCACAACCCGACCGCCGGGGGGCACCGGCTAGTGAAAGACGTCAGCGATGTACTCCTCCTCCCCCAATGCCAGCGCCGCTCCCCTGCCTCCCACCGTCCGCTCCCTGTTCGAGCGCTCGGAGATCCAGGCGCGGCTCTTCAACGCCGGCCAGATGCGGCTCTGGGCCGAGCACGCCCAGATCGGCGACGATTTCGTGCTGATGCAGCCCTTCGGCGGCCCCGCGAGCCACGGCTTCGACGCCTCGCCCGAACATCTCGCCGAACTCGCCGCCCGCTTCCGCAAGGGTGAAGCCCATCTCGAGCTGATCCAGGCCATCGCCTCCGACGATCTCGTCGTCCTCGCCTACATCGAACGCAACGATGGCGAGGTGCACGGCCTGCCCAATCAGGATTGGTCGTTGCGCGTCACCCAGGTGTTCCGGCGTCAGGGCGATTCCTGGAAACTCGTGCACCGCCACGCCGATCCGCTGGTGCGCCGCATCCCGCTCGCCGTCACCGCCGCGCTCGCCGCCGGCCGCACGCTGGTCGAGGCCTGAGCCATGCCGATCTGGTACGTCTGCTTCATCACCGGCGCCGCCGCGGCGCTGGGCGGCATGGGCCTCGGCATCGCCATGGGCATCGGCCATGATTTCACGCTGACGCCGGTGCACGCCCACCTCAACCTGCTCGGCTGGGTGACCATGGCCCTCTATGGCCTCTACTACCGCGGCGCCCCTGCCCGCATCGGGCGCCTCGCCTGGGTCCAGGTCGGGCTCGCCATCGCCGGCCTGCCGCTGATGACCGGCGGCCTCGCCTTCGCGCTGACCGGCAACGGCGCCGGCATCGCCGAACCCCTCGTCATCCTCGGCTCGCTACTGACGATCGCCGCGATGGCACTGTTCCTCGTCACCCTGCTCCGCCACGCCACGGCGAACCACCCCATGCCGTCGCCGGCAAGGGACAGGATACCAGGCTGAGAGCCCTGTCAGGCCGCCGCGGCGACGGGCTTCGGCGTGGCCGAGAAGGTGAACGTGTCGCCCTCGACGCCGATCTTCAGCTCCATGTCGGTCATCCGCGCAGGATGCCGGTGTAGAACGGCTGGATGCCCCGTGCATCGACGCCGCCCTCCGGCGCGCCCGATAGCAGGCCCTCGGCGCCCGCCGGCATCAGCGTCTTCTGCCGCTTCTCGGGGTCCGATTTCGAGATCAGCGTGAACACCTCGCTGCCCGCCGCGCCTTCTACCTTCGCCGTCACCACGCCACCGCGCGGCACCGCCATGGAAGCAATCAGCAGCATGTTCATCAGCAGCTTCGCCTTGTGCTTGGGCAGGAGGATCAGCGGCACCTGCCAGTCGAGATCGGCCTTCTCGATCTCGAACAGCAGCCGGGCCACCCGCTCGCATTCGCGCGTGTCGAAATCCGTGCCCGCCGTGGAGCTCGCGCCATAGGCGAGCCGCGCGAATTCCAGCTTCGCCCGCGCCTGCTTGGCCGAATTGGCGATCAGCTCCTGCGCGCCGTCGGCCATCGCCGTCTGGCTCGGATCGGCCAGCACTTCGAGCCCGTTGCCGATGGCGCCCACCGGGTTGATCAGGTCGTGGCACACCCGCGAACACAGCATCGCGGCGAGGTCGGTCGCCTTGAGCTCGATGATATCCGCCATTCTTCCTCGGTCTCCGGCTGGAGCGCTCTCAGGAAAAGCTGCAGACCTTTCCGCTTCGAGAGCGCGACAAATCAAGAACCCGGGGCGCCCCGCCCCGGTCGAATCAATTGTGGGTAGCGTAACCGCAACCGGCCGGCAGCCCTAGCCTCTCGCTAATGCGCGCTCGCGCCCTCGTCGGTTTCGCGCGAACCCACTGCCCCTGCGATCGCGGGTTGCTCCCGCGCCAGCCCCGGCTCGAACTTCTGCCAGCTCGCGTCGGCCCCCTGCACCGCCACCTCCCGCCCCGCCATGAATGCCTCGCGGTTGGCCACCGAGTAGAACAGGTAGAGCTTCATCCGTTCGATCGCATAGAGCCGCGGCTTGCCATCCGACAGGAACCCGCGGCTGAGGCTCATCACGCAGTGCCCGCCATATTGCGGCGCATAGACGTCCGGGTTGAGCATGAACACGTCGCGGTTGGCCGCCGTCGCGAAATACCAGGGCACGCCCTGCCACACGTATTCGTGGTCGGGCTTGCCCAGCAGCGGCACCGGTTCGGTGAAATAGCTCACCGGATCGTAGCCCTCGAGCGCCACTCCCGTCAGCGGGTCGGTGACGATCGTCTGCACCAGCGCCTCGGCGCGCGCCGGCACCGCCAGGCCCAGCAGCAAGGCACACAGAACCGCCGGGATCGCGGCGGTTATGGTTAAGATTTGTTTACGCTTTTGCCGCATCATTGCCGCCATGAAGGCCTAGCCTGAGCATCCCTCAGGTGGTCCTCAGCGAGAAGCTTATCCGCGTCAGGGTAAGCGGCGCGTAAATGGACGCCGATCAAGACCGGAGTGCCCTTCATGCTCAATCGCATGGTCTACATCATCCTTGCGACCTTCGTGGCGTTGACCGCCGCGACCCTGGTGCTGATCCCCACCATGGCGCAGGCGCAGCAAGGTTCGGTGTCCGACACTTTCTCGGGCGACGAGCTGATCGACAGGGGTGGCGAGTTCTTCGGCGGCGTTGCCCAGGGCCTTGTCTCGCTGGTCGAGCGCGCCGTCAGCCAGTTCGGCCTGCCCAACGCCTACATCCTCGGCGAGGAAGGCTCGGGCGCCATCTTCGCCGGCGCCCGCTATGGCGAAGGCACCATGTACACCCGCAACCAGGGCGAGCACCCCATCTACTGGCAGGGCCCAACCCTCGGCTTCGATTTCGGTGGCGACGGCTCCAAGGTCATGATGCTGGTCTACAACCTGCCGTCCATCTCCGACGTCTTCGGCCGCTATCCCGGCGTCGATCGCTCGGCCTACGGCATCGGCGGCCTGGGCATGACCGTCCTCAAGTACGGCGACGTCGTCATGGTCCCCATCCGCTCCGGCGTCGGCGCCCGCCTCGGCGTCAATGTCGGCTACCTCAAGTTCACCCAAGAACCCACCTGGAACCCCTTCTGAGTGTAAGCCTGCCTCTACCCACGGA
>JAEYTN010000139.1 GCA_023433985.1 Pseudomonadota bacterium
TGGCAGCAGCGGCACCTTGCGGTCGGACAGCCGCTGCTCGGCCCCGCCATACTGGAACGTGACCTGGAAATCGGAATCGACCATCTCCGCCGCACCTGCGGAGCCAAGGCTCAGCGCCGCGACAAAAGCGGCAGCCACAACACTCCTGAACAGCATGGTCCCTCCCCGGCGTCCAAGCGGCGCGACCATAGCCCGCTCCCCGGATCATCGGAAGGGGCCTCGCCGGCTTCGCCGCTATCGGACAGAATGCCCGTCGGGAGGACAAGCATGGCCAACAAGACAGTACCCACCGACCGGGAAGTCGAAGCCTTCCTCACCACCGCGGCAGCCGATCGCCGGTCCGACGCGGATCGGCTGATAGCGCTCATGTCGGCAGCGGTCGGCGAGCCACCCGTCATGTGGGGCAGCTCCATCGTCGGCTTCGGCAAGTACCACTATCGCTACGAGTCGGGCCGCGAGGGTGAAACCTGTCTCGTCGGCTTCTCGCCCCGCAAGGGTGAGTTCTCGATCTACCTGACGGGGATCTACTTCCCCGAAAGCGCCGACCGGGCCGCCGAACTCCTCAGCCGGCTGGGCAAGCACCGCATGGGCAAGGCGTGTCTTTACGTGAAGAAGCTGTCGGACGTCGATGAACAGGTCCTGCGCGACCTGATAGAGCTATCGGTCAGCGAGCTCAGGAGGCACTATCCGTGAGCCGTCATCGCCGCGTCACCGCCCGAAAATAAGAGGGCCCCGGCACCGTTTCCGGTGTCAGGGCCCTGAGGAGCACCCGCCGCACTGTTGAGGGCTTGGGGGCAGCGGCAGGCATCTCCTCGCGAGTCCACCGGTGCATGGGTCGTTTGCAGTGGTCCAGTGAACTGGCTTGGAAGATGGTGAGCCATTGCGGCAGGAAAAGCCCCCTCGCCCGAATGTGAGATTCATGAACGACCGGTAAGGTATGTTGCCCAATCAGGACTTAGCCCCTAAGGATGGCGTGCAAAGCGGCGCTCCGGCGCGCATTGCCAACGAGAACAACATGGACACCATTACTCCCGAGCCCATGGCCAAGAAGGCCTTCACCGACCCGGTCGAAGCTTGGGCTTATCTCTCGGAAATCTACCGTCGCAATACCGGCTTCATCCGCGACCACCTGGTCAGCCTGACCAAGGGGTCGGTCCCCAAGGGCCGCGTCCGCGCCTTCTACCCCGAGGTGCAGGTCACCTCCCGCAGCTACGGGCGCACCGACTCGACGCTCCCTTATGGCTACCTCCACACCCCCGGCATCTACCGCACCACGGTTACGGCTCCCGAGCTGTTCAAGAGCTACCTGATCGAGCAGTTCACGGTGATCCTCGCCAACCACGGCGGCGCCATCGAGATCGGCGAATCCAGCACCCGCATCCCCCTGCATTTCGCCATTCCGGCCACCGAGCGGATCGACGGCGAGGCGATCAACGCACTGCCCATCCCGCTGCGCGATCTGTTCGACGTCCCTGACCTGCAGGACACCGACGACGAGATCGCCAACGGCACCTTCGTACCGCCGCCAGGAGGCCCCTACCCGCTCGCCCATTTCACCGCTCCGCGTGTCGACTACTCGTTGCAGCGGCTGGCCCACTACACCGGCACCGAGCCCGATCACTTCCAGAACTTCGTGATCTTCACGAACTACGCCTTCTACATGGACGAGTTCGCCCGGGTGGCGCAGAAGTTCATGGAGGACGGCCACCCCGACTACGACAGCTTCATCGAGCCCGGCGGCCACATCACCCGCAATTCGCGGCTCGGCGGCGGCACCACAGGCATCCGCGCCACGCGCATCCCGCAGATGCCGGCGCTCCATCTCACCATGCCGCGCAACCGCGGCATCACCATCGTCAATATCGGCGTCGGCCCTTCCAACGCCAAGACGATCACCGACCACATCGCGGTGCTCCGCCCCCACGCCTGGATCATGCTTGGCCACTGCGCGGGCCTGCGCAACTCGCAGGAGCTGGGCGACTACGTCCTCGCCCACGCCTACCTGCGCGAGGACCACGTGCTCGACGCGGACTTGCCGGTCACCGTCCCCATCCCGGCGCTCGCCGAAGTACAGGTGGCGCTCGAGCAGGCGGTGGCCGAGGTCACGCACACGCACGGCATCGAAACCAAGCGCATCATGCGCACGGGCACCGTCGCCACGTTCGACAACCGCAACTGGGAGCTCCGCGACCAGGCCGAGATCACCCGCCAGCTATCGCAGTCGCGTGCCGTGGCGCTCGACATGGAATCCGCCACCATCGCCGCTAACGGCTTCCGCTTCCGCGTCCCCTACGGCACCCTGCTCTGCGTCTCCGACAAACCCCTGCACGGTGAGCTGAAACTCCCCGGCATGGCTTCCGACTTCTATCGCACTCAGGTCAACCGCCACTTCCAGATCGGTCTCAGGGCCATGGAGATCCTCCGTGACCAGCCGCCGGAACGCCTCCACTCCCGCAAGCTCCGCAGCTTCGCCGAGACGGCCTTCCAGTAGCGAACTTGCAATCGGCCGGGCGTATCCTATCCTCTAGACAGGAGACGAAAGATGCGCCCGTCCGAAGTATTCGAGCAGAACCGGCAGTTGATCCGCGAGATGGTGTCGAGCCGTCACGCCACCAATCCTCGTGTCTTCGGCTCAGTCCTTCACGGAACGGACGGTGAGGGCAGCGACATCGATATCGTGGTGGATTTGCTTCCGGAAACCACGCTGTTCGACCTCGGCGGGCTGCAGGTCGACCTCGAAGAAGCTCTCGGCGTGCCGGTCGATGTCGTGACGTCCACCGGCCTCCACAGGTTCATCCGAGACAAGGTGCTGGCCGAGGCCGTGCCTGTATGATCGACGAAAGAGTCGCGCTCAATCTTGACGACCTGAAAAGAGCTGCGTCGGAAGCGACCTCTTTTCTTGAGGGCGTAACCGAGGAAGCCTTTCTCGCCTCTTCGCAGTTGCAAAAGGCTTGCAGCATGTGCCTCGTCATCATTGGCGAAGCAGCTGCCCGCATCGAACAGGTTTCGCCCGAATTCGTGGCGTCCCATGACGACTGGCCGTGGAGGGAGATCCGCGGCATGCGCAACGTCGTTGTCCATGACTACGCAAGGCTTCAAATGCCTCGCGTCTGGTTGACCATCAGGGTCGCGCTGCCCGACCTGCTCTCAAAGATCGAAGCCCTCGGCGAACTCGATCCCCGCCTTTCGCCGAGCCCCCTCACACCGGCACATAGTCGATCTCCAGAAACCGCTCCACCTCGCGCTCCCAGCGTTCCTTCACGAACTTCACGTGCTTGGGGTGCGCATTGTAGCCGTCGTAGGCGGCCTGGTCGGCGAACTCCATCGAGAAGCCGAACTCGTAGTCGTTCTTCTTGCTCACCTGCTGCAACTGCTCGAACTTCTCGACGCCCGGAATTTCGGCGAGCACCTTGGCGTCGCGCAGGAACGCCTTCTCCTGCAGCGAACCATGTGCGTGCTTCAGAACGAAAACCACCGTGTGCCGGATCATCCCACCTTCTCCCCGAGCGTCACCGCTTCGCTGGCGGCGATCGCCGTCATATTGACGATTCCGCGGCTGGTGGTCGAGGGGGCGAGGATGTGCGCCGGCGCCCGCGGTCCCATCAGGATCGGCCCCACCGCGAGCGCATTGTTCATCTCCTTGAGCAACGTCATCGACAGGTTGGCACTGTCGAGGTTGGGGAACAGCAGCAGGTTCGCCTCACCTTTCAGCACCGAGTCCGGGATGTAGCGCTCGCGCAGCTCCTGGTTCAGCGCCACGTCGCCCTGCATTTCGCCTTCAACGATCATGTCCGGCGCCGCTGTCTTGAGCAGCCGATAGACCTCGCGCATCTTGAACGCGCTGTCGCCGTCGCGCGAACCGAAGTTCGAGTAGCTGAGCAGCGCCGCCCGCGCCTCGATGTTGAAGCGCTTGAGGTGATCCCGTGCCTGCAGGGCAATGCTCACCAACTCTTCCGGCGTCGGCTCCATATTCACGTAGGTGTCGGCAAGGAAGAATGCGCCCCGTGGCATGATCAGCATCGACAGCGCCGAGACCTCCTTGATCCCGTCCTGCAGCCCGATGATCGAGCGGATGTCGCGCACGTGCTTGATGTAGCGCCCCTGGAACCCGCAAAGCAGCGCATCCGCATCCCCGCGCTTCACGGCCAGTGCGGCGATCACCGTGGTGTTGGTGCGAACGATCGTCCGTGCGATGTCCGGCGTCACCCCCGAGCGGCCGACCAGCGAGTGGAAGAGGGTCACGTAGTCGCGATAGCGCGGGTCGTCTTCGGGGTTGATCACCTCGAAGTCGCGTCCCGGCTTGATCGACAGGCCGAAGCGCTGCAACCGGCTTTCGATCACCTGCGGGCGGCCGATCAGGATCGGCAACGCCATGCGATCCTCGATCAGCACCTGGGCCGCGCGCAGCACCCGCTCGTCTTCGCCGTCGGCGAAGGCGACGCGCTTCTGCTGCCCGATCACCCGGTCGATCACCGGCTTCATCACCAGCCCCGAGCGGAACACGAAGCGGTTGAGGCTGTCCTGATAGGCCTCGAAGTTCGCGATCGGTCGCTTCGCCACGCCCGATTCCATCGCCGCTCGCGCCACCGCTGGCGCGATACGGAGGATCAGCCGCTGGTCGAAGGGGTTGGGAATGATGTGATCCGGCCCGTACACCGCCGGTTGCCCGGATGGCGAGACTTCGAGCCCCGGGTCGTGCGCCAGCCGCGCGATGGCCTTCACCGCCGCCAGCTTCATTTCCTCGTTGATCGCCGTCGCGCCCACGTCGAGCGCGCCACGGAAGATGTAGGGGAAGCAGAGGAC
>JAEYTN010000157.1 GCA_023433985.1 Pseudomonadota bacterium
CGCGGCTGAAGCAGCAGATGGGCGGGTGACGCTCACGGGAAGGCGTCCGCCCCCGGCCCTCCCCATAGTGGGGAGGGTGGCGTCCCGCTACCTGGCGACGACGTGCCAACATGCACCCTCTCACCTCCCCCTTCATGGGGAGGCCGGGAGGGGGCAATCTCGGTTGACCTGACAACAACATGACCACCGCCACCCTCCCCCACCGCACCTCCGACCTCCGCCGCGCCCAGGCGCGGACCGGGTGGCTGTTCGTGCTCCCGACATCGGTGCTGTACCTCAGCTTCGTTCTGGTGCCGGTCCTGCTGACGGTGGTGCTGAGCTTCGCCTACTACGATCCGATGCTGGGCTCACGCTGGGTGGGGTTCGAGAACTTCCAGCGCTTCTTCACCGACCGGCGATCGCTGGAAATCCTCTGGAACACGCTGCGCTTCACCTTCTTCGCCGTGACGTTCAACGTCTCCATCGGACTGATCCTGGCGGTTGCGCTGAACCGGGCAATGCCGGGCTGGCTGCTCTACTTCTTCCGCCTCGCCTTCTTCCTGCCGGTGATCATCGCAGCGGCCTTCGTCTCCATCGTCTGGAGCTACTTTTTCGGCGACGAGCTGGGGGTGATCAACTACTTCCTCCGCGTCCTCGGCCTGCCGGCGGTCCGCTGGCTCACCGACGCCAACACCGCCATGACCTCGATCATCGTCATGGACGTGTGGAAGAACACCGGCTTCTTCATGGTCATCTTCATCGCCGCGCTGCAGGGCGTCCCGAAGAACATCGTCGAGGCCGCGGTGATGGACGGCACGCCACCCTGGCGGCAATTCTTCCGCATCACGCTGCCTTACATCTCGCCGGTGGTGTTCTTCTGCATCGTCTACGCCTCGATCGGCGCGCTGCAGGTCTACGAGTCGATCGTCATCCTCACCCAGGGCGGGCCCGGCGACGCGACGCGCTCGTTGTCCATCCTGATCGTGGAACAGGGTTTCGGCAGCTTCCAGATCGGCTATGCGGCAGCGATTTCGGTGGTGATGACCGTCATCATCCTCGTCATCACGGCGATCCAGCAGTTGCTCTCGCGCAAATGGGTGCAGCGATGAGCGCGGCTCTGCAGACCCGGGCCGCGAAGCGCTGGCTCGATTGGCAGATCATCGCGGTGATGGCGGTGCTGGCGCTCGGCATGCTGCTGCCGTTCCTGTGGCTGTTCTCGGTGTCGTTCAAGCCGGTGTCAGAGGCCTACAAGCTGCCGCCGAGCTTTGTGCCCACCAATTTCGACCTCGCGAACTACGCCGCCGTGCTCGCCTCGCGGGTGCCGTTCCTGCAGATCTACATGAACTCGCTGCTGATCGCCGTGGTGGTGACAGTGGGCCAGCTGGTCACCTGCACCCTCGCCGCCTTCGCCTTCGCCCGGCTGGAGTTCAGGGGGCGGGACACGCTGTTCTTCATCCTGCTGGTGGGGCTGATGTTCCCCGCGCAGGTGACGATCCTGCCGATCTATCTCGGCTATGCGCGGGTCGGCCTGATCAACCAGCCGATCGGGCTCGCGCTCATGTACCTCACCTCGAGCTTCGGGGTGTTCCTGATGCGGCAGTTCATGCTGAGCCAGCCCCAGGCCCTCGAGGAAGCCGCGCTGATGGATGGCGCCGGATACCTCAAGATCTTCTGGCGCATCTCGCTGCCGCAGCTCAGGCCCGCCCTTTCGGCGCTTGGCATCATCACCTTCACCCAGACGTGGAACTACTATTTCCAGGCTCGCGTGCTGCTTGGCAAGGAAACCTCGATGACCTTGCCGGTCGCCATGGACGTGCTGCGCGGCTACCTCGGCTCGGGCTCTCTGTCGCTCGTGATGGCCGCCATGAGCATGTCGATCCTGCCCGTCGTGCTCCTTTTCCTCATTGCCCAGAAGTTCGTGATCGTAGGCATCACGATGAGCGGCATCAAGAACTAACGCAGGGACTTTTCTTCATGTGGGACGATCTCGCCTCCATCGACAGCCGCTTCCACTATGCCGGCGAGCGCACCCGCTACCTGGCGTTTCCGCTCGGCGGCATCGGCTCGGGCGGCTTCTCCATCTCGGGCAGCGGACGGCTGATCGACTGGTCGCTCCGCAATCGCCCGGCGCTGCAGAGCTATAACGGGTACAGCCACTTCGCCATCAAGGCGGAGCGGAACGGCGAGCTGGTCGACGCCCGCGTGCTGAACGGCCCCTACGACCTCAATCCCTCCGGCGCACCGGGGATGCGCAAGATGTTCGACGGGTTTGGACATGGGGCGAATCGGCAGACCATGGTGGGCGTGCCCCATTTCCGGCAGGTGGATTTCTACGGGCGCTTCCCCACGGCGGACCTCGTGTTCTCCGATGAGCGCTTCCCCGGCGGGGTGCGGCTGACCGCCTTCTCGCCCTTCATTCCGCACAACGACCGCGACAGCTCCATGCCCGTGGCGATGCTGGAGTTCGAGATCGTCAACGATACCGCCGATGTCCTGACCTACACGCTTGCCGGGACGCTGGGGAACTATGGCTCGAACAGCGGCGTGCACACGTTCCGGGAGGCGAGCGGCGTCAGCGCCATTCACCTCACGTCGGCCGATCCGGAGCTGAAGGAGACCGAGCGCGGCGACCTCACCATCGCGACGGATGCGGAGACGGTAGAACACACGGACTACCATTTCCGCGGCCAGTGGTTCGATGACCTGGCGGTCTACTGGAAGGAGTTCGCGAAGGCGGGCCTGCTGCCGACCCGGCACTACGATAAATCGCGGACGAAGCACATGTACGCGCAGCCCGAGCACACGACACTGGGCGCGCGGGTGACAGTGCCGGCCGGCGGGCGGAAGACAGTGCGCTTCGTGATCTCGTGGAGTTTCCCGAAGGGCGACATCTACTGGGCCTTCCGGCCCAAGCCGGATGGAGCGATCCCCGACCGGGAGACGCCGAACTGGACGAACTACTACTCGACGCAGTGGGCGGATTCGCTCGCCAGCGCCACTGATGCGCTCACGCGCTGGGACCAGCTCAAGACGGAGACGGTGGCGTTCCGCGATGGCCTCTTCGGCTCCACCCTGCCGGCGGAGGTAAAGGACGCCTCGAGTTCCACCCTGGCGCTGCTGCGCACGGCAACGGCGATCCGGCTCGAGAGCGGCGAGCTCTGGGCCTGGGAGGGGCAGCACACCAATGACGGGTCATGCGAGGGTTCGTGCACCCATGTCTGGAATTACCAGCAGGCGCTCCCGCACCTGTTTCCGGCGATCGAGCGGACGCTGCGGGAGACCGAGTTCACCTACAATATGCTGCCGACGGGCGGCCTGACCTTCCGCCAGAAACTCCCACTCGGCTCGGGTTTCGACATTATCGGGCCGTGCGCGGACGGGCATTTCGGCGCGATCATCAAGACCTACCGCGACTGGAAGCTGTCGGGTGACACCGAGTGGCTCGACCGCTACTGGCCCCAGGTGAAGCGCGCCATCGAATATGCCTGGAGCCCGGAAAACCCCGACCGCTGGGATCCGGAGCAGACCGGCATCCTCTCGGGCCGCCAGCACCAGACGCTGGACATGGAGCTCTTCGGCCCGAACTCGTGGCTCGGCTCCATGTATGTCGCTGCGCTGCTCGCCACCTCGGAGATGGCCGCCGCTATGGGGGACGGCGAGCTGAGCGAGAATACGGCACGCATGGGCAGGGCCGGCGCCGAGTACATCGACACCGAACTGTTCAACGGTCGCTGGTTCCACCAGAAGATCGACCTCGGCGACAAAAGCGTACTGACGCCGTTCGACGTGGGGCGCAACGCCGGCGTGCTAGCCGACAGCTTCATGGACGTCTACTGGTCCGACGAGTTCGGGGAGATCAAGTACCAGATGGGCGAGGGCTGCATCTCCGACCAGATCCTCGGCCAGTGGCACGCCGAGGTCGCGGGCATCGGCCAGTTCCTCGACAAGGCGAACACCGAGACGGCGCTACGTTCGGTATACCGCAACAACTTCCGGCCAAGCCTCGCCGATCATTTCAACCCGTGCCGCAACTATGCGTATGAGGACGAAGGCGGGCTGCTGATCGCCACTTACCCCGAAGGTGTGCGGCAGCCGATGGTGGCGGCGCCCTATGCCGAGGAAGTGTGGACTGGCATCGAGTACATGTCGGCCTCGCACATGATCATGCACGGGATGGTGGACGAAGGCCTGGAGATCGTCCGCGCAGCACGCAACCGGCATGACGGTTCGCGGCGCAACCCGTGGAACGACATCGAGTGCGGCTCGTACTACGCGCGCTCCATGTCGGCGTGGCAACTGGTGAACGCCTTTTCCGGTCTGTCGGCGGACTTCGTGGCGGGCCGGCTGAGCTTCGCGCCCAAGATCGACGGCGACTACAAGCTGTTCTGGTCGGCCGGCAACGGCTACGGCACGTTGACCCGGAAGGGCGGCAGGGTGACGCTGGAAGTACTCGGCGGCAGGCTGGAGGCGGCTGATATCGTCATCGACAGCACCTCCGCCGGCGGGGTTTCGCTCGTCGCCGGTCAGCATGCCGTGCTCGGGGTGAACTGATGGCGGAGATCGAACTCAAGTCGGTGACCAAGAGCTTCCAGTCGCTGGAGGTGATCCACGGCATCGACCTCACCATCAAGGACGGCTCGTTCACGGTGTTCGTCGGGCCGTCCGGCTGCGGCAAGTCCACCCTGCTTCGCATGATGGCGGGGCTTGAGGAGGTGACGAGCGGCGAGGTGCAGATCGACGGCGTACGCTGCGACCACCTGCTGCCCTCGGCGCGCGGCATGGCCATGGTGTTCCAGTCCTACGCCCTCTACCCGCACATGAGCGTGGAGCAGAACCTGCGCTTTGGGCTCGAGAACCAGCGTCTCCCCAAGGCCGAGATCACGGCGCGGGTGCAGCGGGCGGCGGAAATCCTGCAGATCGGGCATCTGCTGAACCGACGGCCGAGCCAGCTCTCCGGCGGGCAGAGCCAGCGCGTCGCCATCGGCCGTGCCATCGTCAAGGAGCCCAAGGCCTTCCTGTTCGACGAACCGCTCTCCAATCTCGACGCCGAACTGCGGGTGAAGATGCGCGGTGAACTGATCTCGCTGCACCAGCGGCTTGGCTCGACCATGATCTACGTCACCCACGACCAGGTGGAGGCCATGACCATGGCCGACCGGATCGTGGTGCTGAACGAGGGGCGCATCGAGCAGGTCGGCACTCCGGTCGAGCTCTATGCGCAGCCGCGCAACCTGTTCGTCGCCCACTTCATCGGCGCGCCGCCGATGAATACGCTCAAGGGCACCATTCGTCGCACCAGCAATGGCCTCGCAGTAGAAACCGCCGGCACCACCATGCCCCTGCCCGGCCGTACCGTCGACCTCCCGGACGGCGCTCCGATAACCCTCGGCA
>JAEYTN010000300.1 GCA_023433985.1 Pseudomonadota bacterium
CTGGGGGTATTTGCGGTTCGGCCGGGAGATCGATGCGGCGCCGCTGCTGGGGAGCCGGGCCACCAACTCGATCGCGGGACTGGGCCGGGTGCTCCGCGCGGGCGACCGGGTCGCGTTCGGTGACGAAGCGGCGCGCAGGGCGGCGCCGCATCCCCGGCCGACTCCGCCGGGGGAGGGGCCGATCCGCGTGATCTGGGGGCTGCATGCGGACGGGTTCGGGCGGGAGGTGCGCGAGCGGTTCGTCGACGAGCCGTTCCGCGTTTCGGCGCGGATGGACCGGATGGGCGTGCGGCTCGATGACCCGGCGGGCGTCTTTCGTGCGGAGCGGGTGCTGTCGCTGGTTTCGGATGCCATCGTGCCGGGGGACATCCAGGTGCTGGGGGACGGCACTCCGATCGTGCTGATGCGGGACCACCAGCCGACGGGCGGCTATCCGCGCATCGCGACGGTGGTTTCGGTCGACCTCGACCGCTTCGCGCAACTGCGGCCGGGAACGGACGTCCGGTTCCGGCCGGTCACACTCGGGCACGCACGGGAACTCAAGCCATGAAGTTCGACCTCAACGCCGACCTGGGGGAAGGCATGGGCTCCGACGAGGCGCTGCTCGAAATCGTCTCGTCGGCCAGCATCGCGTGCGGGGGCCACGCCGGCGACGAGATCACCATGCATGTTGCGCTGCGGGCGGCCAAGGCGCGCGGCGTTGCGGTCGGCGCGCATCCGGGATTTGCCGACCCCGCGAATTTCGGGCGTGTGCGACTGATGCTGCCGCCCGAGGAACTGGACGCGCAGGTGCGTGGGCAGGTGCGCACGCTCGTCGAGATCGGCGAGGAAGAGGGGGTGCCCGTGCGCTACGTGAAGCTGCATGGAGCGCTCGCCAACATGGCGGCGGAAGAGGCCTCGGTGGCAGCCGTGTGCTTCGCGGCGGTGGTGGGGCTTGCCGACCGCCTGGCCATCCTGGCGCTCGACGAGAGTGCGCAGGTGGAAGTGGCGACGGTCATGGGCTTCCCGGTGGTGCGCGAGGCCTATGCCGACCGGGCCTACCTGTCGAACGGGCTGCTGGTGCCGCGCTCGGAGCCGGGGGCCGTGCTGCACGATGCGGGGGCCATTGCCGAGCGGGCGGTTCGCCTGGCGACGGCCGGCGAGCTCGTGGCGATCGACGGGACCGTGTTTCGGTCGGAGGCGCGGTCGCTCTGTGTCCATGGCGACAATCCGGAGGCTGTCGCCATCGCCCGGCGCGTGCGGGAGGCGCTCGAGGCGGAGGGCGTGGAGATCGCGGCGCCGTACTGAGGTTGCGCGGGGACGCGGCCTGCGTCATATGGCAGCTTCAAGCCACGGAGCTGCCCAATGACCGCCAAGATCATCGACGGAAAGACCTTTGCCGAAGGGCTGCGCGGCCGTATCGCCGGCCATGTGCAGCGCCTCAAGACCGAGCACGGCATCACGCCGGGGCTCGCCGTGGTGATCGTGGGCCATGATCCGGGCAGCCAGATCTACGTGTCGCAGAAGGCCAAGCAGACCGTCGAGGTCGGCATGCACTCCGAGAAGTACGAGCTGCCGGAAGATACGCCGGAGGCCGAGGTGCTGGCGCTGGTCGAGAAGCTGAACCGCGATCCGGCGATCCACGGCATCCTGGTGCAGCTGCCGGTGCCCAGGCACATCGACCCCAACAAGATCATCGCCACCATCTCGCCCGACAAGGACGTCGACTGCTTCACCCCGGCGAGCGTCGGCAAGCTGCAGATCGGGTTGCCGGGGCCGGTGAGCTGCACGCCGCTCGGCTGCCTGATGCTGCTGCGCGATACGCTGGGCTCGCTCGAGGGCCTGAACGCGGTGATCGTGGGGCGCTCGAACCTCGTCGGCAAGCCGATGGCGCAACTGCTGCTGCGCGAGAACTGCACGGTGACGGTGGCGCACTCGCGGACGCGCGACCTCGCCGACGTGGTGCGCGGCGCCGACATCGTGGTGGCAGCGGTTGGCCGGCCGAGGATGATCAAGGGCGACTGGATCAAGCCGGGCGCCACCGTGATCGACGTCGGCATCAACCGCATCCCGGCGCCCGAGAAGGGCGAGGGGAAGACACGGGTAGTGGGCGACGTGGAGTTCGCGACGGCGGCCGAGCGGGCAGGGGCGATCACCCCGGTGCCGGGCGGGGTGGGACCGATGACGATCGCCTGCCTGCTGGCCAACACGGTGACGACCGCATCGCTGATCAACGGGCTGGAGCCGCCGAAGGACCTGACGCCTTAGCGGGGCGGCGACTGCGGGCCGCTGCCTCGGCTGTGCGTGTGGCCGCCCCCTTCACCATGCTTCGCATGGTCCCCTTCCCCCGTTGTCACGGGGGAAGATCCGCGTGCAGTCTACCGTCGGCGCTACACCTACTCCGCCACCGGCATGCCCTTGCTCCGGGCATAGCTGTCGGCGAGGCGCTTGGGCGCGCGGAAGCGCCAGGCGTCTTCGAGGCGCAGTTTCAGCTCCTCGTCGTCGATCACGTCGAGCCGGACCAGGAGGCCCGGCCAGCCCTTGAAGTGGTCGGTCTGCCAGTAGATCTGCGGCGCCATCTCCATCAGCAGGTCCTTCTGCTCGAGCGGGCAGTGGAGCACCATTTCCTGCGGGCCGCGCACGGAGGCGAAGTTCTTCGTCTTCACCTTGAGCGAGGGGGCGCCGTAGCTGGTTGACTCCACGACGTCGGGCAGGGCCAGTTCCTGGCAGAGCCGGAGCATGCGCCGCAACTCGGTTTCGTCGCCAACGGACATCGCCATCTCCCTCTGGGCGAAGCAAAAAACGGCCGCGTCGCGCCGTGCAAGTCTGGCGCATCACAAGCCGATTGGCTACACCAGCCTCATACCCGAAGCGCCATGCCTCACGGGGTCCCCATGAGCGAAGAATCCGACATCGCGGAAAGCGGGGATACCCGCCTCGATCCCAACGCTTTTCGCGATCCCGAGGGGCACCTGAGTCCGGCCTGGATCGAGCGGCTGCGCGCCCACCTGTCGGCGGGCGATGAGCATGACGTCGCAGAGTTGATGGAGCCGCTGCACGCGGCCGATGCCGGTGACGTGCTCGAGGCCCTCGACGCCGACGAGCGCGTCCGGCTCGTGCAGATGCTGGGCGACAAGTTCGACTACCTGGCGCTGACCGAAGTCGACGACGCCGTCCGTTCCGAACTGATCGAGGACCTGCCGGCCGAAGAGGTCGCGCGCGGCGTGTCGACGCTCGACAGCGACGATGCCGTCTACATCCTCGAGGATATCGACAGCGAGGACCGCGAGGAAATCCTCGCGCAGATGCCGGCCTTCGAGCGGCTGAGCCTGAAGCGCAGCCTCGATTTCCCCGAGGACTCGGCCGGCCGCCGGATGCAGACCGAGCTCATCGCCATCCCGCCGTTCTGGACGGTGGGACAGAC
>JAEYTN010000376.1 GCA_023433985.1 Pseudomonadota bacterium
ACGATGTCGTCCCCAAGCTGCATCTCGAGCCGCCGTGCGAGCTCGGCGGGGCTCTGCGGCAGGCTGATCACGTCGTCCACGCCCATCCGCACATACCTGGCCGGCACTTCGGACGGATCGTCGACGATCAGCGTCACCACGGGCGAAAAGCAAAAGCCGTCGCGCTCGATGCCGCGGAGCGCGCTGATGACGTCCTCGGCATCCACGTCGGTCACGCGGTGGTGCAGCAGGAAGAACGTGACCGGGTACTTGAGTCCGTTGCCGTCGGCCGGCTCGAAGATGCCCACCACGTCGCCGAAGCCGCATTGTTCGGCGATCTCGGCCAGCGCGCGGCTGTCGAACGGGGTCGGTGCCACGATGATCGCTCGGCAGAACTCCAGCATTCGCGCGGCTCCCGGCGGCTGCAGGGTGGCACCTCCGTGCCCGCTCCGCTATCGCGGGCAAGCGCGTAGATCGCTCGCAAGGAAACCTTGCCAGCAACCTCGAACGGACGGAGGGCGCCACGCGTTGCGCTGCCCGACCCGCTATGGTCAAGAAAACGTTAACGCCTAGATGTCGTAACCGATGCCGCCGTCGCGTCCCGTCTGCCCGCGATGGCGCAGGTAGTGGTCGGCCAGCACCAGGGCCATCATCGCCTCGCCGATGGGCACGGCACGGATGCCGACGCACGGGTCGTGCCGGCCCTTGGTCACCACCTCGGTATTCTCGTTGCGCACGGTGACGCTTTCGCGTGGCGTGATGATCGACGAGGTGGGCTTTACGGCGAAGCGCACCACGATCGGGTCTCCGTTGGAGATGCCGCCGAGGATGCCCCCCGCATGGTTCGACTTGAAGTAAGGGCCCTGGTTGCCGGCCCGCATCTCGTCGGCATTCTCGGTGCCGGTCAGCGAAGCCACGTTCATGCCCTCGCCGATCTCGACGCCCTTGACCGCGTTGATCGACATCATCGCCGAGGCGAGATCGGCCGAGAGCTTGCCATAGATCGGCGCCCCCCAGCCCGCCGGCACGCCCTCCGCCACGACTTCGATCACGGCGCCGACCGAGTTACCGGCCTTGCGCACCCCGTCGAGATAGCCTTCCCACTCCTGCGCGGCCACCGGGTCGGCGCAGTAGAACGGATTCTGGTCCACCTGGGCCCAGTCGAAGCGGCTATAGTCGATCTTGTGCGGCCCCACCTGCACGAGGCTCGCGCGCACCGTGACCTGCGGGATCACCAGCCGCGCCACCGCGCCCGCCGCCACGCGCGCCGCAGTCTCGCGCGCCGAGGCGCGGCCCGAGCCCTTGTAGTCGCGGATGCCGTACTTCTGTTGGTAGGTGAAATCGGCGTGGCCCGGCCGGTACTTGTCCTTGATCTCGGAGTAGTCCTTGGAGCGCTGGTCGGTATTCTCGATCAGCAGCGAAATGGGCGTGCCGGTGGTCTTCAGCAAGCCGTCGCGCTCGTCCTCGAACGTGCCTGAGAGGATGCGCACCAGGTCCTCCTCGCGCCGTTGCGTGGTGAAGCGGCTCTGCCCCGGCTTCCGCCGGTCGAGGTCGCGCTGGATCACCTCGACCGAAATCGGCAGGCCCGGCGGGCAGCCGTCCACCACCACGCCCAGCGCCGGCCCATGGCTTTCGCCCCAGGTGGTGAAACGGAAGAGATGGCCGAAGGTGTTGAACGACATGGACGTGCCCCGGAGGATGTGGGGGTTCTAGGGGCGGAGGAAGTGCCGGTCAATTGGGCGGCAGGAGCATCCGGGCCATGACGCGGGCCTGCTCGGCCGCCATCTCGATCCGCCGCAGCCATTGCAGCGGCTCGCCGTCGAGCGTGTCGGCAGGCGCGCCGAACTGCTCGATGGTGCGGTATTTGAGGCCGTCGGCGGAGAAATAGCTCACCTGGTGCCCGAGCCGCTCGGCCAGCAGCGGCCACTCGACGTCGTTGGCGTAGGTGTCGGCTGTGGCGTGGGCGGCGATATCGCGGGCAACTGCGGCGCTGAGGCGGCGGACGGCGGCGAGCAGGTCGGCGGAGCGGCCGGTGGCGAGCTCGTAGGCCCGGTTGATCGGCGCCTCCGTCTGCTGCAGCCGCTCGGGCCATGACGCGAACGCCCTGGGCGACCGTCCGACAATAAGCAGGCCGGCCTCGGGCGTCGTATCGAGCGCCGTGCGCAACTCGTCCGGATCGTCGCGCAGCCAGTGTAGCATGTGGTCGGGATCGGCATAGAGGATGTGGTCCGCGCCGAATTCGAGCGCCAGCGCAACGGCGCTGCGCCGGCCAAGGCCGATATACTGCTCCCCGGTCGGGTGGCGGCCGACTCTCGCGCCCAGCGCGCCGCTCATCACCTGCATTATGGCCGGATGCGTCGCCTCGGTGAGACTCACCGCAATGCCGGCGAAAGTTGCGCGAAGTCTAGGCGCCGCCGCCTCGAACGGCCCAGCCAGCAGGGCCTCCGGATCATGCAGGATGGTGGCGAAGGCGGCCCTCAATCGTCCCAGCTTTGTCCGGCCGGATAGACGACGCTCCTGCCGTCGATGAAGTGCACCACCGAATCCTGCGGCGGGAACCAGTTCACCGCGCGATCGGCTGGAAAATCTTCGATCAGCCGGCGGAGGATGCGAAGGATGCCGCCATGCGCCACGATGACGGCCGGGCCGGTGAGCTCCGACGCGAAGGCGAGGATGCGGCGGGCCACGTCCTCGTAGCTTTCGCCCTCCGGCGGCCGGAAATCCCAGAACGAGGCATCGCGCTCGCCGGCAATCGCCATCTCGCCGGCCGAAAGCTCGGAATGGAGCCGACCTTCGTAGACGCCGAAGGAAACCTCGACGAGCCGCCCGTCCGGCACGGCGTCGGGCAGCGCGACCTCGAAGGCGGCGCGCACCCGCTTCATCGTTTCCATAGTGCGGCCGAGCGGCGAGACGTGCCAGGTGAACTCGCCCGGCTGCCGGCCCTCGCGCTCGAACAGCTGGCGCAGCAGCTTGCCGTTGAGGTCGGCCTGGGCGCGGCCGATCTCGTTGAGCGGAATGTCCTTGCTCCCCTGGTAACGCCCTTCGGCGTTCCAGTCGGTCTGGCCGTGGCGGATGAAGAAGAGTTCAGGCCAGACGAAGGACATTTGCTCCCCGGGCAGAAAAAGGGCCGCCCCGGGGCGGCCCGAAAACAGGATCAGGCGGAGGCGCCGGCCTCGGCCTCATCGTCGACATGCATGCCGATGATGTTGAAGCCGCAATCGACATACTGGATCTGGCCGGTGACACCGGACGCCAGGTCGCTGAGCAGGTAGAGCGCGGCCGACCCGACCTCCTCCTGCGTGACGTTGCGCTTGAGCGGCGCCGCCTTCTCCTGGAAGTGCAGCATGGTCCTGAGTCCCGAAATGCCCGAGGCGGCGAGCGTCTTGATGGCGCCGGCCGAAATCGCGTTGACGCGGATGTTCTTGGGGCCGAGGTCATGCGCGAGGTAGCGCACCGAAGCCTCGAGCGCCGCCTTGGCGACGCCCATCACGTTGTAGTTCGGCACGTATTTCTCGGCGCCGTAATAGGTGAGGGTGAGCAGCGACCCGCCCGGGTTCAGCATCGCCTCGGCCCGCTTCGCCACGGCGGTGAACGAGTAGACCGAGATGTTCATGGTGAGCGCGAAATTGTCGGCGCTGGTGTTGATGTAGCGGCCCTCGAGCTCTTCCTTGTTGGAGAAGCCGATGGCGTGGACGAGGAAATCCATCGTCCCCCACTTCTCCTTGAGCACGCGGAAGGTCTCGTCCATCGCAGCGTCGTTGGACACGTCGCACTCGACCAGCGTGGTGACGCCGATTTCGGCGGCGAGCGGCTCGACGCGCTTCTTCAGCGCTTCACCCTGGTACGAGAAGGCGATCTCGGCGCCCTGGTCGGCGAGGGCCTTGGCGATGCCCCAGGCGATCGAGCGGTTGTTCGCCACGCCCATGATCAGGCCCTTCTTGCCGGCCATCAGCCCGTTCGCCATTGTTCTTCTCCGTATCCCGAAATTTCGTACGGGCTTGTCGCATAGGGCTGGATATCGGGCAAGTTCGCCCTTTATGGTCGCCGCCTCATGAGCCTCAGCAAATCCGAAATCGTCGATGCCCTGCGCGCCATTGTCGGCGAGGCGGGCCTGGTGGCCGATGCGGCCGACATGGGCGCCTACCTCAACGAGCCGCGCAAGCGCTTCCACGTGCCGGCGGTGGCGGTGGTGCTACCCGCCAGCGTGCCCGAGCTGCAGGCCATCTGCCGCTGGGCCAACGAGCATCGGGTCGGGCTGATCCCGCAGGGTGGCAATACCGGCCTCGTCGGTGCGCAGGTGCCGCTCGCGGGCAACGAGGTGATCGTTTCGCTGCGGCGCCTCGACAAGGTGCGCGAGGTGAACGCGGCCGCCGGACACATGACGCTCGAGGCCGGGGTTATCCTCGAGGAGGCGCACAAGCTGGCCGAAGGCGCTGGTGCGCTGTTTCCGCTCTGGCTCGCCTCGCAGGGCTCTGCCCGCATCGGTGGCGTGCTGAGCTCCAATGCCGGCGGCGTGCAGGTCCTGGCCTATGGCAATGCGCGCGAGCTGACGCTGGGCGTCGAGGCGGTGCTGGCCGACGGGCGGCTCTACGGGGGCCTCAATTCGCTCAGGAAGGACAATACCGGCTACGACCTCAAGGACCTGCTGGTCGGCGCCGAGGGCACGCTCGGCATCATCACCGCCGCGACGATGAAGCTGTTCCCCATCCCCGAGGCGCAGGAGACGGCGCTGGTCAATGTCCCGAGCCCCGAAGTGGCGCTCACGCTGTTCGGGCTGCTGCGCGGGCGGGTCGGCACGCAGCTCACGGCGTTCGAGTTGATGAACCGCTTCGGCATCGATCTGCAGCTGAAACACGGCATGCTGGCCCGCGACCCGGCAGCCAGCCCCTCGCCCTGGTACGTGCTCGCCGAAGTCAGCCGGCCGCGGGGCGGCACGCCCGGCGCCCTGCAGGCGGCGCTCGAAGAGGCGCTGGGCACGGGCCTGGTGTCCGACGCCGTGGTCGCCGAGTCCGAGGCCGACCGCATCGCCATGTGGGCGGCGCGCGAGCAGATGAGCGAGGTACAGTCGAAGGAAGGCGCCTCGATCAAGCACGATGTCTCGGTGCCGATCGGCGCGGTGCCGGCCCTGTTGGCCGAGGGCACGGCGGCGGTGGAGCGGGCCATTCCCGGCGTCCGCGCCTGCCCGTTCGGGCACATGGGCGACGGCAATATCCACTTCAACTTCAGCCAGCCGGAAGGCGCCGACCCCAAGGCCTTCATGGCGCGGGAGAAGGATGCCAACGCGGCGGTGTACGAAGCGGTGCGGAAGCTCGGCGGCTCGGTCTCGGCCGAGCACGGCATCGGCCAGCTGAAGGTCGGGCTGCTCAAGCAGGTGAAGGACCCGGTGGCGCTCGAGATGATGCGGGCGATCAAGGCCGCGCTCGATCCCAACGGCATTCTCAACCCCGGCAAGATGCTGGGCTAGTCACCTCCGGGAAACGTCTTGACCCTGCCTCGTGCCGGGGCCATGTCGCCCGGCATGATCGATGACATCGCCTTCCTCGACGACGCCACCCGGCCTCCTCCGATCCGGCTCGAAGGCCTGACACCGGCGCAGCGCGCCCCGGGCGAGCACCTCAGGGAAGTGCACGACCACCTGCGCGGCAACATGAAGAGCCTTGCCGTGCTGATCGAGCGCGCAGCCGCCGGCCAGGCTTCCGCGGCCGAGGTCACCGCCGAGGCGTCGGGGCTGGCGATGGTCGCCAACTACCGCCGCTTCGGCAATCTGTGCGGCCAGCACTGCCGGATCGTGCACATGCACCACTCGATCGAGGACGAGGCGATCTTCCCCGCCATCGCGGCGCAGGGCGAAGGCTTCCGTGCCATCGCAGACCGCCTGCGCGCGGAGCACGTCGTGGTGCACGAGCTGCTGCTCCGCCTGATCGACGCGCTGGCGGCGTTGGCCGACGAACCCGGCCAGTCCCGCTTCGACGACGCCGCAACCATCTACCGCGCCCTGGAACGCGTCCTCCTCAGCCACCTCGGCTACGAGGAAGACGCCATCGGCGACGCGCTCGGCGCCTTCGGGATCTTCTGAGGCTCAGAACAGGTCGAACTGCTCGCCCCCGCCGCCGGCAGCCTTCTTGCGTTTCGGCTTCCGCTCGGGTTCGGCCGCCAGTTCCTCGGGGGTCAGAGGCCGGATAAGTTCCTCGCCCTCGGCGTCGGCGCGGCCGATGGCCTTGCCGACCGGATGGTATCTGAGCGCTCCGGGCGGCAGCGGCATGGTGAGCTGCACCGCGTGGCGCGGCTCCACCCGTGCCGTGTTCAGCCAGTCGTCGATGGCCTGCGGCGTGGTCAGGATCGCCGGCATGCGGTCGTAGATCGAGCTGATCTCGAGGTTCGGCTCCACGGTCACGATGCAGGCCGTGTCCATTTCCTCGCCGTTCGGGCCGGCCCATTGCGAGTAGAGCCCGGCGAACACCATCGGGGAGTCGTCGGCCATGGTGATGTAATAGGGGCGGCGCTGCCCGTCCTTGCCCTTCATCCACTCGTAATAGCCCGAGGCCGGCACCACGCAGCGCGCCGAGCGGGCGGCGTCGCGGAAGCTCGGCTTCTCGCGCAGCGTTTCGGCGCGGGCGTTGATCAGCAACGAGAACGCGCGCGGGTCCTTCACCCAGTTGGGGATGAAGCCCCAGCGCACCAGCTGGATGGTGCGGCGCCCCATCTGTTCCCACACCACCGGAATCGGCTGCGTCGGCGTGATGTTGTAGCGGGGTGGAAAATCGATCTGGTTGAGCAGCTTGAAGAGCTCGACCATCATCTCGGGCGGCAGGGTCGAGGCGTAGCGTCCGCACATGCAACAGGGCTCCTCGGAGCGCTTCCAGGAAAAGTTGCAGACTTTTCCGGTTCGAAAGCGCGACAGACCAGAAGCCCTAGTTAGGCGCTTGCGGCCGCCGAGGCAAACGGCGATGTTCACCTTATGGTCCATTCCTTCGACTCGCCGTCCAATGCCGCCAGCGTCGCGCTCGTCGACAGGCAGCAGGTGCTGCTGATCCAGCGCGCCAAAGCCCCGTGGGATGGCGCCTGGTCGCTGCCCGGCGGGCGCCTCGAGCCGGGCGAGACGGCCGAAGCC
>JAEYTN010000430.1 GCA_023433985.1 Pseudomonadota bacterium
GGCGAGGCGAGAGCCTCATACATAACTGCGGACTACCGCTGCGAGGAGCAAGCCTCGCCGGCCCCGCTTCACCTGCTCCGAACAGGGGCAGCGTTCTTTGAAACCCGAGGCCGGGAGGCTGGCGGGGGCGTTCGCTCGCCTCCACAGGGAGGTCAGACGTCGTCCGTCAGTCGCAGCCGGTCGAGCAGGGGGCGATCCTCGGGCTCGACCATCCCGACGAAGAACTTCAGCACGGTGCGCTTTCCCTCAGGCGGCAGTGCCGCGATCGCCGACTCGATGCGGCTGGTCTGCGTCGCCGAAAGCACGTCGAACAGCTCGCGGCCCTTCGCGGTGGCATAAAGCAGGCGCTGCCGGCGGTCGGTCTCGCCGGTCTTCTGCTCGATGTACCCGCTATCGACGAGCTGGCGCAGCACACGGGCCAGGCTCTGCTTGGTGATCTTCAGGATATCCAGCAGGTCGGCCACCGGCATGCCGGGCTTCAGGTTCACGAAGTAGAGCACACGGTGATGGGCGCGACCGAAATTCTGGCGTTCGAGCAGGGCATCGGCGTCGCCCACGAAGTCGCGATAGGCGAAGAAAAACAATCCCATGACGTCAAGCGGTACGCCCGGGGTCGCGGTCGGTGCCAAATTTATGTCAGCCTTGTTGACATTTATTTTGCCCGATGCCATCATTCCCCCATCGCAAACGCACTCTTTGCCTTATCCCAAAGCCGTTCAGGTTTGCCAAGGGCAAGCCGGTAAGGCAGGATCGCAGGCAACAACAAGGCGGTCCAGAAAGCCGCGATGGAGGAATGAAATGGCAGGCTTGCCGATGGACCAGCGTGACGGCTGGATCTGGTTTGACGGTCAAATGGTCCCGTGGAAAGACGCGAAAATCCACGTTCTGACTCATGGTCTTCACTATGCGAGCACGGTGTTCGAGGGTGAGCGCGCCTATGGCGGCGCGATCTTCGAGTCGCGGCGCCACACTGAGCGGCTGATCCAGTCGGGCAAGACGCTCGATTTCACCATTCCCTATTCGGTCGACGAGATCGAGGCGGCCAAGGCGCTGGTGCTCGAGAAGAACGGCCTGACCGACGCCTATGTGCGCCCGGTCGCCTGGCGCGGTTCCGAAGAGCTGTCGGTCCCCGGCCGCAACAACAAGGTGCACCTTGCCATCGCCGCCTGGGTGTGGCCGAGCTACTTCTCCGTCGAGGAGAAGCTCAAGGGCATCCGTCTCGAGTGGAGCCGCTGGAAGCGCCCGAGCCCCGAGACCATCCCGTCCTCGGCAAAGGCCGCCGGCCTCTACATGATCTGCACGCTGTCGAAGGACGCGGCGATGGCCAACGGCTATGCCGATGCGCTGATGGTCGACTATCGCGGCTATGTGGCCGAGGCGACCGGTGCCAACGTGTTCTTCATCAAGGGCGACGAAATCCACACGCCGCTGCCGGATTGCTTCCTCAACGGCATCACCCGGCAGACGCTGATCCGTCTCGCCAAGGAGAACGGCTACAAGGTGGTCGAGCGGCACATGCAGCCGGAGGAGCTCGCGAATTTCGACGAGTGCTTCCTCACCGGCACCGCCGCCGAAGTCACTCCGGTCAGCGAGGTCGGCGAGTACCGCTTCAAGCCCGGTAAGGGCTGCACCACGCTGATCAACGCCTATACCGAGGCGGTGACGCCGAAGAAGGTCGCGGCCGAGTAAGCCGTTCGAACGTATGAGTTGCCGAACCCCGCCCGCTGTGGCGGGGTTCGCGCTTTGGGGAGGCATGGATGGCACTACCGGCACTGCGCGAACGACTGCGGGACGGCAGGCCGCTCTTGGCGACCTTCTCGATCATCCCGGCAGTCGAGGTGGTGGAACTCGTCGGCCTGGCAGGCTTCGACGCCATCATCCTCGACCTCGAACACGGCGCTCATGGCAGCGAGGCGCTTGGTCCGCTCATCCTCGCCGCCAAGGCACGCGACATCTACCCGCTGGTCCGCGTCCGTTCGAGCGAGCCGACGGAGATCGCCGCCGCGCTCGATGCCGGGGCTGCCGGCGTCATCGTCCCGCAGATCGGCTCACTGGCCGAAGCCGAGCGTGCCGTGAAGGCTGCCCGCTTCGCTCCCGACGGCAATCGCGGCGCCAACCCCTTCGTCCGCGCTGCCGGCTACTCCGGCCGGCTGGAGTGGTTCGCCGAGGCCAATCGCGACACCGCCATCCTGCTGATGATCGAAGGGCAGGGCGCTCTCGCCGCAGTCGACCAGATCGCAGCGTTACCCAACCTCGATGGCATCTTCATCGGCCCGATGGACCTCTCACACGCTCTCGGCGTTCCCGGCGAGATGGGGCACCCCAAGGTTGCCGAGGCGATCCGGTCAGTGATCGCGGCGTGCAAGGCGAGGGGTATCACCGCCGGCATCTTCGCCGGTACGCCCGAAGCCGCGAAACGCTGGATCGGCGAAGGTGTCAGCCTCACGGGCGTCAGCGCCGATACGGTCACGTTCCTCAGGGCGCTGCAGTCGCTGGTCGCGGAGACGAAGGCCTAGGACCCCGCCCGCCCATCGGGATACACCGCCGGGCCCTTGAGTTCGAGCTTGTTGCCCCACGGGTCGAGCACGTAGAACGAGTTGCCCATGCCCCGGGCCCCGCCGTGGAAGGCGTATCGCTCGATGGTCACCCCATGGGCGGCAAGGTGCTCCCGCATCTTGTCCTCGTCAAACGGACTCAGCGCTATGCAGACGTGGTCGACGTTCCGACCGCCCTTCACCGGCGGCACGGCAGCGGCCGCACCGGGGCGGGTGATGTCCCACAGCACGATCAGCGCCGCACCGCACCACACCTGCTCCATGCCGAGCGCCGGGTAGGAATAGCCGGGCTGGCAGCCGAGCACGTCGGCGTACCACGTCACGGCCTTCTGCAGGTCATCAACGACGAACACGACGTGGTCGATGCCGACCAGGGAGAAGGGCGGGCGCGTTTCCGTCATGGATGCTCGTTTGGTTCAGGAATTGCCGTAGCCGCCGGTCTCGAAGCGTCGAAGATGCAGTGAGCGGACGCGCTCGGTAAGGCTGGGCTCCGGGCCCTCGACCACGGCCCCGACGAGCACCGACTGGATGGGCAGCGTGCGCACCCGCCCGGTGCTGCCGCCGAACTCAGTGACCCAGGTTGCAAACTGCGCGGAGGATGCCGCATAGACGATACGCCCCAATCCGACCCAGCCATGCGCCGCCGCGCACATCGGGCAGTGCTCGCCGGAGGTATAGACCGTCGCCCGTGCCCGCTCGGCCGGCGCCATGTGCGTTGCGGCCCAGCGCGCGATTTCGAACTCGGGGTGGCGCGTACCGTCGCCGCCCGAGGTGTGGTTGTGGTCCTCGAACAGCACCTTGCCATCGCCAGAAACGAGCACCGAACCGAACGGATCGTTGCCGTCGGCCATGCCGATCTCCGCGAGATCGACGGCGCGGACCAGGTGCTGGCGGTCGGTGTCGTTCATCCGGTTCTCCAGCGCTCGCGGGCTTCGTCGTCTTCCGTCTTCGCCTCCACCCAGCGCTCGCCCTCGGGCGTCGCTTCCTTCTTCCAGAAGGGGGCGTCGGTCTTGAGGAAGTCCATCAGGAACTCGGCACCCTCGAACGCCGCGGCGCGGTGCGGCGCCAATGCCATCACCTGCACGATCGGCTCACCGGGGTGAAGCGCACCATGACGATGGATCACCGCGGCCTTGATCAGCCCGAAGCGCGTAACCGCCTCGGCAATGGCCTTGCCGATCTGCGCCTTGGCCAGCTCGGGATAGGTTTCCAGCGTCAGGGCGGATACCGGATCACCCGGCTGCGAGCGGACGAGGCCCGTGAAGGTCACCGCCGCGCCGGCCCCGGCATTGGCTTCGAGGAACAGGTTGGCTTCGGCCCCGGGGTCGAAGCGCTCGGTCTGGAGGCGCACCGCCATCGGTCAGCCGCCGGTCATCGGAGGGAACAGCGCAACCACCCGGGCATTGGCGATGGGCGCGCTGTGCGGCACGATCTCGGTGTCGAGCGCAGCCTTGATAAGGCTGGGCTTTTGCATCGCCAGATCAGCGGCTTCGTCGCGGCTTCTTAGCCATTGAATCAGGTCGGCAACCGTCACCACCTCGGGCGGAGGAGACACTTCCTCCTCGCCGCGGTTCAGCCGTTCACGCAGCCACGCGAAGTACTTGATTTTCATATTTCGGGTCCCGCGAGATGCGGCCAGGTGGAGCGGAGGTACTCCCAGCCGGTCCAGACGGTCAGGCCCCCGGCGATCCAGAGCACGATGTGGCTGATGAAGCCTAGCCCAAGCAGCATCGGTGCGGCGATAATCAGCGCCAGGGCCACCAGTTGCGTGGTGGTCTTCCACTTGGCGAGCAGTGTGACGGGGACGTCGATCGAGCGGCCGCCCAGGTACTCGCGCAGGCCGGGGATGAAGATTTCGCGCAGCATGATGGCAATGGCCGGAATCAGGTCCCAGCCGTTGAGGTCCCGCGTCCAGGCTAGGGTGATCAGCAGCGCACCGACCAGCAGCTTGTCGGCAATAGGGTCGAGCATCTTGCCGAGCGCGGAGTTCAGCTTCATCCGCCGGGCGAGGAAGCCGTCGAGCCAGTCCGTGACGGCGGCCGCGATGTACAGCAGCAGTGCGATCCAGCGCAGCCATTCCCAGCCCGGCGCGGTGCCCCAGGCGACAAGCAGGCAGATCACGGGAATCGCCGCGATACGGCCGAGGGTCAGCTGATTGGGAAGCGTCAGGAGCTGTGCGGGGATTTGCATGGCGTGGACAACACTCCATCGGCAGGAAGAGGTCAAGCTTGCTGGTTAGGCGGAACCCGGGGAGGGGCCAGCGGGTTGCTTCACCTCACGATGGAGGCTCCACCATGACCCATGCAGGATTGCAGAAGCCGAGCGAGAAGCCCACCGCGCCGGCGTTCAAGGACAAGCAGAAGCCCGGCCCTGCCGAGGCCGAACACCAGGTCCGCCCGGCCGGCCCGGAAAACATGCGGGACAAGCCGAAGCGCGAATGGACCAAGGAAGACGAGGCGGCCGACGAGTCGTTCCCCGCCAGCGATCCGCCGGCGGCGAACCGCTTCGACTGACTTCTCCCCGCGTCTCCCGACGCAGGCAGTCTCAGGG
>JAEYTN010000459.1 GCA_023433985.1 Pseudomonadota bacterium
CCTCGGAACGGACGGGATCTCGGCCGGCTTCCTCGGCTTCGGCAAGGATGTGGGCGAGACGGAACTGGCCATGGCGGAGGCCGAGGGCGTGCTCCGTCGCCACGGCTCGCCGCTCTTCAATTCGCGCTGGCGCTTCGCCACGGTCGAAGCTGGTGGCGCGCGCGAGGCGTTCCGGCTGCGCGGCGGCTGCTGTCGGCTCTATCGCAGCCCCGACTATCCGTTCTGCACGACCTGCGTGCTGCGCGACGAGTCGGACCAGATCGATCGGCTACAGGCCTATCTCAGGAGCGTTGCCGGCTGAGTTCGGTGCTGCGGCGCGCCATCACCTCGACGCCGAGATCGACGACCCGGGGTTGGTCGGTGGCGCCGTCGATCTGTTCGCGGATGGCGTGGGCGGCCGAGTGGCCGCACTCCCAGCGCGGGGTGCGGCAGCTCGAGATGCCCGGCTCGGCGGTGGCGGCAATGTCGAGGTCATTGAAGCCGGCGATACCGAGATCTTCCGGCACGCGGATGCCTCGACGCTGGCATTCGAACAGTACGCCGAGCGCCAGCATGTCGTTGTTGCAGAACACGGCATCGAGGTGCGGGATGGTTTCGAGCGCCTTCTCGAGCAGCGCGCGGCCGGTGCCGGGACTCGAGAAGCGTATCCACTCGTCGGGGTTGCCCGGGTCGGGGGAGGGCGGTGCGGCATCGAGCAGGCACACGAGGTCGTCGTCGTAGAGCCCGGCTGCTTCGAGGGCCTGACGGTGGCCGATCAGGCGGCCGCCGGAGCGGTCGTTCAGGTAGCCGCCGAGGAAGGCGATCCGGCGATAGCCGGCGTCGATCATGTGCTGGGTCATCCGGCGACCGCCTTCGACGTGCGAGAAGCCGATGACTCGGTCGATTGGGTCGTCCGTCAGGTCCATGATCTGGATCACCGGGCAGTCGGCCGCCTCCAGCGCGCGGCGAGCGGCGGGGCTCTGGTCGGTGCCGGAGATGATCATGCCGGCGGGCTTGTGGCGCAGCATCTCGAGGATGCGCTTTTCCTCGAGCTCCTGGTTGTAGCGGGTGTTGGCGATCTCGATGCGGAGGTTGGTTTCCTCGACGCCGTCGTAGACGCCACGCAGCACGTCGGTGAAGATGTTGGGCGTCAGCGCCGGGACCAGCACGCCGACCAGATCGTTGCGCGCCGACGCCAGCGCCCTCGCATTGAGGTTCGGCGTGTAGTTGAGTTCGCGCACGGCGTCGTCGATGATCCGGCGCAGGTTCTCGGAGACCTGCCCAGGGTCGCGCAGTGCGCGGGATACCGTTATCTGCCCGACGCCGGCTTTCAGCGCGACGTCAGCGATTGTCGGCCTGCCATTTCCTCGGCGCTTCCGCACCATCAGTCCCCTGTTTGTCGAACCCGATTCCGCTGCCTACTAAAGCATCCGTGTTCACAAAGCTTGGAAAGTTCCATGCTGATGGATAGCCACCCGGCTCGGGGCTGCAAGCACCGGACATGGGGGAATTCCACCATGCGGAAAGTCACGGCGAACGGTCTCACCCCGTCCGCACGAAACATGTTTCAACGGCTCCGGTGGGCAGATCATCCCGCCGGGCGCGCCAAGGGTGAGAAAACGTGCCGGCACTGCCGGGTCGCGCCAGGAGGAAGTCAGTCGTGTCGAGCGAAGCGGGGGCCGTACGGCGCGATTGGACCAATCTGGTCGCGGCCATCTTCGCGATCTCCTCGAGCTGCATCTTCGCGCTCATCTTCATGTCGGGCCGGTTCGCGGGCGATGCCGCCTCGCCGATCCAGATCATGTTCCTGCGCTACCTGGGTGGGCTGATCACCGTCACGATCATCTGCCTGGTGCGCCGCCAGAGCTGGGAATCGCTGCAAAGCCCGTACCGGATGTCGCAGTTCTGGCGTGTGTTCACCGGTGCGACCGGCGCCATCGCGCTCATCTACGGCAACGCCCACATGCCGCTGGTAGACGCCAATGCGATCAACCTGTTGCGCGTGGTGTTCCTCATCATCCTGGGCATGATCGTGCTGGGCGAACGGCTCAACCGGCCGCGCACCATCGGCATCGCCATCTGTATCGTGGGGGCGGCGACGATGATGGTGGCGCGCGGCGCATTCTCGGGTTTCGGCGCCGAGTACCTGCTGCCGGCCGGCGTGGTGCTGGTGGGCAGTATGTTCGTGGCGGCCGAGGGCCTGTTCATCAAGATGCTGGCGCAGAGCGACCGGCCGTTGGTCACCATCGTGCATGCCAATGTGTTCGGCGTACTGCTGCTGCTGGTGCCGGCCGTGCTGACCTGGGGATCGCTCGGACCGGTGAACCTGGCGCTGCTGATGCTCGGGCCATTCGCCATCCTCGGGCAGTATTTCACCATCCGCGCCAACGAACTGGCGTCGGTCTCGGTGCTGGCGCCGCTTTCCTACAGCTCACTGGTGTTCGCGGCGATCGTCGGCTGGGTCTTTTTCGCCGAGGTGCCGACGCCCGGCGTGGCGCTGGGTGCGGCGATCATTGCCGGCGGGGGTATCCTGCTCGCGCTCAGCCGGCGCTGAGGTTGGCCTGACGCCGGTGCGTCCAACGCCTTTCCAGAACTTTTCCACGATGCGGAAATCTGCGCGGTGGAGCGGGACCATCGGGATGCCGCGCGCATAGTCTCGCGCAACCGCGCGTGCGTTCGAGGCGCGGGTGTTTGCGGAGGATGGATTTTGAAGATCACCAAGGTCGAACCGTTCCAGCTGAAATGGGACGAGGCGGGCAAGGCGCGGGCTGCCTTCGTCAGGATCGAGACCGAAGACGGCCTGGTCGGGCTCGGCGAGGCGACGCCGATGCAAGGTGGGCTCGCCGCGCTCACCGTCATCGCTGCGGATATGGCGCCGTTCCTCGTCGGCAAGGATGCGCTCGACCACGCCGTGCTGCTCGACACGCTCTACCACAAGTGCATCAAGCTGGGGCCGGAAGGCGTGGTTACGGGTGCGCTGGCCGCGCTCGACATTGCGCTGTGGGACCTGAAGGGGAAGCTGCTCAACCAGCCGATCTACAAGCTGCTGGGCGGCGCGTGGCGCACCGAGCTTACCTGCTACGCCTCGATCGGCGGCAACGCCAACCGCACGGTGGACCAGGTGCTGGAGGTGGTGGAGCGCCGGGTGAAGAAGGAGAGGCCGGCGGCGGTGAAAATCCGCTGGGACGGCGACCGTACCAGGGTGGACGTCGACATTCCCGGCGATATCGCCAAGGCAAAGGCAGTGCGCCAGCTGCTGGGCGACGACTTCGTGCTCGGATTTGACGCGAACAACGGCTACTCGGTCGGCGGCGCCATGCGGGTCGGTCGCGCGCTGGAGGACTTGGGCTTCACCTGGTTCGAGGAGCCGGTGCAGCACTACCATATCGGCGCGATGGGCGAGGTGGCGCAGCGGCTCGACATCACCGTCTCGGCCGGCGAGCAGACCTATACGCTGCAGGGCCTCAAGGACCTGATCAATGCGGGCGTCCGCATGGTGCAGCCGGACATCATCAAGATGGGCGGCATTACCGGCATGATGCAGTGCGCCGCCGTCGCCTATGCGCACGGCGTCGACCTGGTGCCGCACCAGACGCAGCCGTCGCTGGGGCACCTGGCGAACGTCCATGTGCTGGGCACGATCATGCACCTCAACAAGCCGGTGGAACTCGCCGATGGGTGGGAGCGGGCCGGCGCCGTGTTCAAGAACCCGTCGGAGCCCAAGGAAGGCAAGTTCTACCTGCCGACCGCACCCGGGCTGGGCGCGGAGTTCAACGAAGAGGAGCTGCGGCGACGCAGCATTCCAATCACCGCCTGATGCCGACACAAGGGAGGAGAAACCTTATGGCACTGTCGAGACGTGACTTTCTCATCACCGCCGGCGCCGCGGGGGCGGCGGCCGGCATCGGTCTGCAGGTGTCGCCGACGCTGGCGCAGGACCCGGGCATGATCACCATCGCGCTGGCGGCCCGGGCGCCCGGTGGCATCAACCCGCAGCAGCCGGGCCTTACCGGCGGCGACAACTGGACCATCTACCAGGTGTTCAACACGCTGGTGCGGGCGCCCGACGGGCGGTTCGCGACCCGGCCGGAGGAGTTCGAGCCAAGCCTTGCCGAGAGCTGGGAGAGCTCGCCGGACGCCAAGACCTGGACCTACAAGCTCAGGCAGGGCGTGCAATTCCACAAGGGCTATGGCGAGATGACGTCGGATGACGTCAAGTTCACCTTCGGCCGCCAGCTCGACAAGGACCTGGTCACCTCGGGCAAGGTGCAGTTCTCCAACATCGAGTCGATCGAGGCGCCCGACGCCTACACCTTCATCGCCAAGCTGAAACGGCCCGACCCGCTGTTCAACGGCTCGGCGGCGTCCGTGCTCAGCGCCAGCATCCTGAGCAAGAAGGCGTTCGAGGAAAAGGGCGAGGAAGCCTTCAGCTTCGACCCTATCGGCACCGGCTGCTA
>JAEYTN010000503.1 GCA_023433985.1 Pseudomonadota bacterium
GCACAGGTGCGACCAATCGCCGTAATGCTGGGGGACGTTTCGTTTCAATCCTAACTTTGCGTCCCCCCGGGGGCGCCCAGCCCGTGCGCATCATTCCGCTGATACTTGCCGTCGCCCTGTTCATGGAGAACATGGATTCGACGGTGATTGCGACGTCCCTGCCGGCTATTGCCGCGGACATCGGCGCCGAACCCATTTCGCTCAAGCTGGCGCTCACCGCCTATTTCGTGGCGCTCGCCATCTTCATTCCGCTCTCCGGCTGGATGGCCGACAAGTTCGGCGCCAAGAACGTGTTCCGCTGGGCCATCGTGGTGTTCATGGTGGGGTCGATCTGCTGCGCGTTCTCGGATTCGCTGCTCACCTTCGTGCTGAGCCGATTCCTGCAAGGCGTTGGCGGTTCGATGATGACACCCATCGCCCGGCTGGTGCTGGTGCGCGCCACGCCCCGCAACGAGCTCGTCTCGGCGATGGCCTGGCTCACCGTGCCGGCGCTGATCGGCCCGATCAGCGGCCCGCCGCTGGGGGGCTTCCTCACCACCTACTACAGCTGGCACTGGATTTTCTGGATCAACGTCCCGATCGGCATCGTAGGCCTGGTCCTGGTAAGCAAGTTCCTGCCGAATGTCGACGAAGGCCGCAACGAGCGTCCCATCGACCTGCCGGGCCTCAGCCTCACAGCCGTCACCTTCGCCGGCGTGCTGTTCGGTTTCTCGGTCATCAGCCTGCCGGCGATTCCCGTGTGGGTCGGCTATGTGTCGATCGGCGTCGGCGCCATATCCGGCCTGCTGTACCTCCGCCACGCCCGGCGCACGCGGTACCCGATCCTCGACCCGGCCATGTTCAGGCTGCCGCTGTTTCGCAGCGCCATCGTCGGCGGTTCGCTGTTCCGCATCGGGCTGGGCGCCTTCCCGTTCCTCATGCCGCTGATGTTGCAACTGAGCTTCGGGCTCACGCCGTTCGAAAGCGGCCTCACCACGTTCATCGCCGCCTTTGGCGCCATCGTGTCGAAGTTCGGGGTGCAGCGGCTCTACCGCACCTTCGGCTTCCCGCGAACGCTGGTGCTGCTGGCGGTCATCGGCTGCGTGTTCCTCGCCATCAACGGCTTCTTCATGCCGGATACGCCGCGCTGGCTGCTGATGGTCGCGCTGTTCATCGGCGGGCTCACGCGCTCGTTCTTTTTCACCGGCCTCAACGCGCTGGTCTTCGCCGATGTCGACGAGTCGCAGGCAAGCCAGGCCACCGCAATCAACGCCGTCGCCCAGCAACTGAGCATAGCCGCAGGCGTTGCGGTCGCGGGCGGTGCGCTCGAGCTCACCTCGAACCTGCTGCACGGAGGCGAACTGACACTGGCCGACTTCCACATTGCCTGGTTCGTGGTGGCGGTGGTCGCCATGCTCAGCGCCCTGCCCTTCTTCCGCCTGCCGCCCGATGCGGGCAGCGACGTCTCCGGTCACCGGGTGAAACCCACTCCAAAGGCCGAGCCGATTACGGCCTGAGCCACGACGACCGCCGGGCGCGAGGGTGCCCGGCTTCACCGCAATACTGTCCACTAGAGCCCGATGTCCTCGCTCCGCCTCACCCCGCTGATCCTCGCCGTCGCGCTGTTCATGGAGAACATGGACGCCACCGTGATCGCCACCTCGCTCGCCGAGATCGCGCGCGACATCGGCACCGAGCCCATCGCGCTCAAGCTGGCGCTCACCACCTATATGGTGGCCCTCGCCATCTTCATCCCGATCTCGAGCTGGATGGCCGACAAGTTCGGCGCCAAGAACGTGTTCCGCTGGGCCATCGTGGTGTTCATCCTCGGCTCGGTCGCCTGCGCCATCTCCGATTCCCTGCTCACCTTCGTGCTGAGCCGTTTCCTGCAGGGCATGGGCGGGGCAATGATGACGCCGGTCGCGCGGCTGGCGCTGGTCCGCGTGACGCCGCGCAACCAGCTGGTCGACGCCATGGCCTGGCTCTCGATTCCCGGCCTCGTCGGCCCCATCCTCGGCCCGCCGATCGGTGGCTTCATCACCACGTTCGCCAGCTGGCACTGGATCTTCCTCATCAACGTGCCGATCGGCCTCCTCGGCGTCGTGATGGTGAACAAGTACCTGCCCGACTGGCAGCGCAACGCGCCGCGGAAGCTGGACTTCACCGGCTTCCTCCTCGCGGGCGTCTGCTTCGCCGGATTCGTCTTCGGCATCTCCGTGCTTACCCTGCCGGCACTGCCCGCCGCGTTCGGCTATGGCTCGATGCTGCTCGGCATCGTGGCGGGGGCGGTCTACTGGTTCCACTTCCGCCGGACCGAGCATCCGATCCTCGACCTGCGGCTCTTCACCCAGCCGCTGTTCCGACTCACCATGATCGGCGGCACCGTGTTCCGCCTCGGTACCGGCGCGATGCCGTTCCTGTTCCCGCTGATGCTGCAGCTGGCGTTCGGGCTCACCGCGTTCGAGACCGGCATGGTCACCTTCGCCTCGGCCATCGGCGCCTTCGCCATGAAGTTCGTGGCCGAGCGCATCATCGCCCGCATCGGCTTCCGCTCGAGCCTCATCACCGCCTGCACCATCACGGCGGCGGGCGTGCTCGCCATGGGCATCTACACGCCGGGGACGCCGCAACCGCTGATGATGGGGTTCCTCGTCGTCACCGGTTTCTTCCAGTCGCTGTTCTGGACCACCACCAACGCCTTCATCTTCGCCGACGTGACAGACAAGGATGCCGGCCAGGCCAACGTGCTGAGCCAGGTGAGCATCCAGCTTTCGATGGCGTTCGGCGTGGCGCTGGGCGGAGGAGCGCTCGAGGGCTTCGGCCTGCTGCACGGCGGCGGCGAACCGCTGCTCGCCGATTTCCACTGGGCCTTCTGGGTGATGGCCAGCATCACCCTGGTCTCGGCCGCCATTTTCACCCGCGTGCCCCGCACGGCCAGCATGCACAGCCACCAGGCGCAGGGCGAAGCGGCGGAGTAGCTAGTCCTGGGACGCCTCCGGCGCGTTGCCCTTGAACCCACGCGCGAGCAGGTAGGTCTCGGCCGAATCCGCCCGGCTCGCCTTGGGCTTGGCGTGCATGGTGGTGGTGAAGTGCTGCTTCAGCATGCCGAGCAATTCATGCTCGGTGCCGCCCTGGAACACCTTGGCCACGAATGTCCCCCCCGGCGCCAGCACGCGCACGGCAAAGTCCGCCGCCAGTTCCACCAGCTGCATGATCCTCAGGTGATCCGTCGCCCGGTGCCCCGTGGTCGGCGCCGCCATGTCGGAGAGCACGAGGTCGGCCCTGTGACCGCCCATGGCGTCGATCAGCGCCTGCGGCGCATCTTCGTCGTTGAAGTCCTTCTTGAGCAGGATTACACCCGGGATCGGGTCCATGTCGAGGTAGTCGATGCCGACGATCAGCGGATGCTCGTCGGTCGAGCCGACGATCGGCGCCGCCACCTGCGACCAGCCGCCCGGCGCCGCCCCGAGATCCACGACGCGCTGCCCCTTCTTGAACAGGTGGTAGCGCTCGTCGAGTTCCTTGATCTTGTAGGCCGCGCGCGAGCGGTAGCCCTCGGCACGCGCCTTGGCCACATAGGGGTCGTTGAGCTGCCGCTGCAGCCACAGTGTCGAGCCGATCTTGCGGCCCTTGGCGGTCTTTACCCGCACCTTGAGGTCGCTGGCGGAACGCCGCCCGGACCCCTGCCCCGTTCCTTTCGGCATCAGTCCCTCCGTCCGGTTCGGCCAGCGCGCTCGGCCCGGTCGGCATCCATCAGCGAAATCAGGATGCCCTCGCGCAGGCCGCGATCGGCAACGCGCACCCGTTCGGTGGGCCACTCGCGGCGGATCGCCTCGAAGATGGCGCAGCCGGGCAGCACCAGGTCGGCGCGATCCTTGCCGATGCAGGGGTGCGCCACGCGGCGCTCGAACGTCATGCCAAGCAACGCCGCCATCGTCGCGTCGATCTCCTCGCGTCGCATCCAGAGCCCATCCACCTTCTGCCGCTCGTACCGCTCGAGGCCGAGATGCAGGCCGGCGAGCGTGGTCACGGTGCCGGACGTGCCGATCAGATGCACCGGATGCTCGGCAATCATCTGGCGCAGCTTCTCGCGGCCGCGGAACTGCCGCAGGTGCCCTGAAACAAAGGCCACCATCGCCTCGAAGGAGTCCGGCGTCACCTCGACCCCGCCAAACTTCTCGGCGATCGACACCACGCCCACCGGCAGCGACTGCCACGAGCGGATCGAGGCCGACATGCGGCCTTGCCGGCGTGGCCGGCCGCCGCGGAAATCGAGCCAGGCCAGCTCCGACGAGCCGCCGCCTATATCGAACATCAACGCGCCCGAGGAATCCTCCTCGATCAGGTCGGCGCAACCCGTCACGGCCAGAGATGCTTCGGTCTGCCGGTCGACGATCTCGAGCGTCAGTCCCAGTTCGCGCTCGA
>JAEYTN010000514.1 GCA_023433985.1 Pseudomonadota bacterium
GCCCACATGCTGGCAGTTGAGCCCGGCCACCACTGCGCCGAACCGCAGCATCTCCGCCAGAGCCCCGCTGTCCAGCGTGCCGAGCATCGCGGGCCGGAGGGCACCGCGCTCATTGAGCCAGGTGAGCACGCCGGCCATCAGGCTATCCCCTGCGCCCACCGTATCGCCGAACGGCACGGCGGGGAAAACCTCCGCCTTCGCCGACCCGGCCCGCGTGAAGGCGCGGCTGCCCTCCTCGCCGAAGGTGACGATCACCAGCCCCAGGTTCGGGCGGCGCAGGAACTCCTCGACATATTTCGTAACGATCGCCTCGGTCTCCTCGGCGGAAAAGTCGCCGGCCTTCACCGCCTTGTTGCGCTCGAGCGCCCCGAGATCCTCGATCGACACCTTCACCAGGTTCACGAGGTCGAGAAACTGCCCGAGCCGCGCCTTGTAGCCGGCGAAATCCGGCACCAGCGAGGGCCGCACATTGGGGTCCATCGACAGCGTCGCGCCGCGCGCCGATGCCTCGCGCGCCACGGCCATCCACGTCTCGGCATCCACCGGCTCGATCGGGCAGAAGCCGCCGACCTGGAACACCTCGAGCTTCTGCGGCAGCGCCGCGATCATCCCCTCGCGGCTGAACGCCCGGTCGGCGTTGCGATAGAAGCCGTATTGCGCGCTCTTCTTTTCGTCGAAGGTCACTACGGCCAGCGTCGTGTAGGCGGCCACCCGCTCCGCCAGCAGCGGCGTCACGCCTGCGGCCGCCAACGGGCCGAGCAGGTAGGTGCCGAGCCCATCCGAGCTGATCGGGCACATGAAGCCCGTATCGTTGCCCAGCTTCGACAGCGCGATCGCGCAATTGTAGGGCGAGCCGCCCTGGTGCGCGACGAGGCGGATCACGCCGTCCTCCCCCACCGGCTCCGAAATGAGGTCGATCAGGCTTTCGCCACCCACCACGAACATACCCGTCTCCCTCGCGGTCTACATCGAGCAAACCGTTACAATGCCGCCATTGCGAGCCGCAAGCCGATCCAGTTGCATCCGCCGCGCGCTCCTGCATAGTCGCGCCGCCAACCTGAGCGTGCTCATGAAAAGTTGCAGACTTTTCCTGTTCGAGCGCGCGACAAGCCAAGAGTATCGGAGGAGCATCGACGTGACGACGAACGGAACCACCCTGCGCTGGGGCATCATCGGGCCAGGGGCCATCGCCAAGGATTTCCGCCGCGGCGTCCTCGATTCGAAATACGGCAAGCTCGAAGCCATCGCCTCGCGCAATCCTGGCAAGGAGTCGCTGAAGACCGACTTCCCCGAGGCCCGCATCCTCGATGGCTACCAGGCCATGCTGGATGACCCGAACGTCGATGCCATCTATATCGCCACCCCGCATCCCGGCCATGCCGAATGGGCCATCAAGGCCGCCGAGGCCGGCAAGCACGTGCTGATCGAAAAGCCGATTGCGCTGAGCGCCTTCGAGGCCGACGCCATCTTCCATGCCGCCAGGAAGGCCGGCACTTTTGCGGGCGAGGCCTTCATGTATCGCCTGCATCCCCAGACGCAGAAGCTGTGGGAGTTGATCAACGCCGGCCGCATCGGCGAGGTCCGTGCGGTCAAGTCGAGCTTCGGCTTCCAGATGGGCAGCTTCCAGCCCACGCACCGTCTGTTCGCCTCCGAACTCGCGGGGGGCGGCATCCCCGATGTCGGCGGCTACCCCGTCTCCATGTCGCGTTTCGTCGCCGGCGCCGCCGTGGGCAAGCCGTTTGCCGACCCGGTGAAGGTCTCGGGCATGGCGACCCTCAATGCCGAGGGCACCGACAACTGGGCCGCCGCGCTGCTGCAGTTCGAAAGCGGCATCATCGCCGAAGTCAGCTGCTCGGTCTTCGTCAACCAGGACAACATGCTGCGCATCCTCGGCTCGCTCGGCCGCATCGAGGTGCCCAACTTCTGGTTCGCCAACGGCGACCGCGCCGGCGGCGAGGGCAAGATCGACATCGTCATGAACGACGGCACCCGCGAGACGGTGAGCGTCGGCAAGCAGCGGCACCTTTATGCCTTCGAGGCCGATGCTGTCGCCGAGGCGGTGTTCGCCGGCCGGCAGGAATTCGCCTCGCCTGGCATGACCTGGGCCGACAGCCTCGGCAATGCCCGCGTGCTCGACAAGTGGCGCGCCGACGCCGGCATCGAGTACGTGGTCGAAAAGCCGGCCCGCCGGGTCAACACACTGTCGGGCCGCCCGCTGACGGCCGGCAACATCATTCCCAGGCGCTCGATCCCGGGGCTGGGCAAGCAGGCCTCCGCCGTCGCCCTCGGTTTCGAGGATTTCCGCACCTTTGCCTCCGGCGCCATCCTCATGGACGCGTTCTGGGAGCGTGGTGGCAACCTCTTCGACACCGCCTTCGTCTACGGCGCGGGCTACACCGAAAAGCTCTTCGGCGAGTGGCACACGTCGCGCGGCACCCGCGAGCGGGCCCTGCTCATCGGCAAGGGCGCGCACAGCCCGCTCTGCTACCCCGATGTCATCGCCAAGCAGCTCGACGTCTCGCTTGACCGGCTCAAGACCGACTATGTCGATGTCTACTTCATGCACCGCGACAACCTCGACGTGCCGGTGGGCGAGTTCGTCGACGCCATGGATGCCGAGGTGAAGAAGGGCCGTATCCGCGGGCCGTTCGGCGGCTCGAACTGGACCAGGGAACGCTTCGACGAGGCCATCGCGTACGCCGACCGCACCGGCAAGCAGCGCCCCGGCGCGCTCAGCAACAACTTCGCCCTGGCCGAAATGCTGAAGCCGCTGTGGGCCGGCTGCGTCACTGCCTCGACCCCCGACTTCAGGCAGTGGCTGATCGACCGGCAGATCCCGAACTTCTCCTGGTCGAGCCAGGCCCGCGGCTTCTTCACCGACCGCGCCGGCCGCGACAAGCTCGACAGCAAGGAACTGGTCGAGACCTGGTACAACGACGGGAATTTCGGCCGCCGCGACCGCGCCGTCCAGCTGGCGAAGGAGCTGGGCAAGAGCCCCATCCACGTCGCCCTCGCATACGTGCTGGCCCAGCCCTTCCCCTCCATCCCACTCATCGGCCCCCGCACGCTGAACGAGCTGGATGACAGCATCAACGCCTTCGACATCAGGCTGACGCCCCAGCAGGTAAAGTGGCTCGAGGGCTGAGGTAGCGCCTCGGACCGCCCCCTCCACCACGTCGCGCGTGGTGGGGGGCGCCCGGCGTCACCTGTTCCGCCTTCATCCCGTCACCCGCCCCATGCCATACTCCCCCTTCGACCAGAGGAGGAGAACCATGCCGCAGCTTCCGGGCCTCGTGCCCTATATCTCGCCGTCCGATGCGCCGGCCGCCGCCGAGTTCTACAAGAAAGCGTTCCTTGCCACCGACGTGCAGCCGATGCTGGCAGAGGACGGCAAGCGCTACATGCATTGCCAGCTCACCATCAATGGCAGCCTCCTCTACATGAGCGACTCCTTCCCCGAATACGGCGTGCCGTGGGTGCAGCCGCAGGGGTTCAACCTGCATCTCAATGTCGACGATGCGCAGCAATGGTGGGACCGCGCCGTCGCCGCCGGTTGCGAGGTGACCATGCCGCTCGAAAAGCAGTTCTGGGGCGATATCTACGGCCAGCTCAAGGACCCCTACGGCATCACCTGGGCCATCGGCCAGGCGACCGAAGACAGCATGGCCTGACCACGGGATATTGCCCGCTCGCCCTGCAGCCGATGCAACACCACCCTCAGGGCGGTTTACAGCTGCTGCTTATCGGTTGACGCCCCTACCCGGCGCATGATGCTTTCCTGAGCGGACCGGTCCGGTAGAGCCCGGCCGCTCAGGATCGAAATGCCGCCTGCGTCAGGCGGAAACGGGAGTTGGGTATTGTCGTTTGCACTGCGCGTGACGCGCGTCATCGACGAGATCAGCCGCTGGGTCGGTCTCGCCGCAGTCTGGCTCGTGCTGTTCTCAGCCTTGCTCTCGGCCTTCAACGCCATCTTCCGCTACTCGATCAGTGCCATGCTCTGGCTCGAGCGCAGCTATGGCGGCGGCGTTTTCGGCGGCATGGTCAGTTTCTACACGCACTACTCCGTCCTGCTGAACGAGGCGGTCTGG
>JAEYTN010000021.1 GCA_023433985.1 Pseudomonadota bacterium
AGCGAGGCCAAGGCCGCGCTCGAGGCGCTGGTGGCGGGCCAGAAGGTGCGGCTGCGCTATGGCGGCGAGCGGCTCGACCGGCATGGCCGCAGCCTCGGGCAACTGTTCGTCGCCGGCGAGCCGGAGACCTGGGTGCAGGGCAGGCTGGTGGCCGATGGCCTGGCCCGCGTCTACTCGTTTCCGGACAACCGTTCCTGCATCGCAGATTTGATGAGCGCGGAGGGGCGGGCGCGGCTCAACCGGCTTGGCATCTGGGCCGATCCCTATTATGCCGTGCGCCGGGCGGACCGTCCCTCCGAACTGAGCGGCCGCTCCGAACATTATGAGCTGGTGGAAGGGCGGGTGCTTGCGGCCGACGAAGCCGGCGGGCGCGTCTACCTCAATTTCGGTCGAACCTGGAAAACGGACTTCACCGTGGTCATCGACAAGGCGGCGCTCGGCCGCTTCGGCAAGGACGGACTGGACCCGCTGAAGCTGGCGGATGCGCTGGTGCGGGTGCGCGGCTGGGTGGACAACCATGACGGGCCGCGCATCGACGTGACGCATCCCGAGCAGATCGAGATTCTGGCGACGCGATGACCTCGAACACCCTCAGCAAGGCGATCGGCGCCTTCACCACAGCTTCGCTGTTTTCGCTGCTCGCTGCCTGCTCCAGCTTCGGGCCGGATGTGGCGGTCACACGCACCGAAGGCCAGAACGTGCCGCGCGTGCAGAGCGACGACCCCGAGGAAGATGCGATCGGGGCGCGCGAGCACCCGCGCATCGTCGCCTCCTATGGCGGCATCTATTCGGACCGGCAGGCCGAGATCCTGCTGGCGCGGATCGTCGGCCGACTGCTCGCGGCGGCGGATCAGCCGAACCAGCCCTTTACCGTCACCATTCTCGATACCGCCGAGGTGAACGCCTTCGCGTTGCCGGGAGGCTATGTCTACGTGACGCGCGGCTTGCTGGCGCTCGCCTCCGACACCTCCGAGATCGCGGCGGTGCTGGCGCACGAGATCGCGCATGTGACTCTCAAGCACGCCCGCGCCCGCACCAACAAGCAGCGCGAGAGCGAGATCGTCGACAAGGTCGTGTCCGGCGTGTTCGGCGCCAATCTCGACACGGACCAGACGGCGAACCGCAACAAGATGCAGCTCGCGGCCTTCAGTCAGGCGCAGGAACTCGCGGCCGACAAGGAAGGCATCATGACCGCAGGCAAGGCGGGCTACGATCCGCATGCGGCCGCCCGCTTCCTCGGCGCCATGGGCCGGTTCGCGCATTTCAGCCAGGGCGATGTCGACCAGGCCGACGACTTCCTGAGCTCGCATCCCTCGACGCCCGACCGTATCCAGAAGGCGATCGAATCGGCGCGCGCCTTCTTCGGGGCGCCGGGCCTGGGCGAAACCGACCGCGACGGCTACCTCGCCGGCATTGACGGGCTCGCCTTCGGCGACAGCCCGAGCCAGGGCGCGGTGGTGGGGCAGCGCTACGTCAACCCCAGCCTCAAGTTCACCTTCAGCGTGCCCTCGAACTATGCCCTGCAGATTTCCAAGGGCGCGGTGGTCGGTGTCGCCGGCGACGGCGAGGCGGTGCGCTTCGACAGCGCCGAAGTGCCTGCGAACATGGGGCTCGAGGACTACCTCAAGTCGGGCTGGATCGCCGGCCTGCAGCCCGCATCGGTGCGGCGCGAGAGCGCCAACGGCTTCGACATGGCCTCGGGCGTGGCGGTGACGCCGCAGTGGAACTTCCGCGTCGCGGTGGTGCGGCACCAGGCACGGGTCTACCGCTTCATCTTCGCTGCCAAGTTCGACAGCCCCGGCTTCGCCAAGGCGGCGAACGAGACGCTGAAGAGTTTCCGCACCGCGTCGCAGCGCGACCTCAGCTCGGTGAAGCACCTGGTGATCCGCACGGTCACCGCGGGCAGCGTCGACACCGCGGACTCGCTCGCCCGCAAGATGACCGGCCTCAGCCGCGGCACGGACCTGTTCTACATCCTCAACAACCTTTACCCGGGCGACACCCTGACGACGGGGCAGAAGTACAAGGTCGTCGCGGTGGAGTAGCGCGGGCTCAGGTTCGCCTGAGCCAGGCCGGCAGGATTTCGTCGCGGGTCAGCACCGCCAGGCGGATGTCGCCCGGTGCGGCGGGGTCGATCCAGCGCAGTTCCTCGATCTCGGCCTGCGGGGCGACATTGCCGCGCACGTGCAGGACGTAGACTTCGGCTACCACCAGCGCGTCGAGCTCATTCGCCGCCGGGGCGGTGAAGCGGCCGAGATAGGCGGGGTCGGCGGCAGGGGGCTGGGCGAAGCGCAGTTCCTCGCAGAGCTCGCGCCGAAGCGCGACCTCCGGTGCCTCGCCCGGCTCCAGCTTGCCGCCGGGCTGCATGAAAGCGGTGGTGCCGCGCTTGCGGACCACCAGCGTCATGCCGTCGTCGCGGACGAGCAGGGCGGCAGCGATGTGGATCAGCCGGTGGGAATCGGGGACGGTCATGTCCCCGACCTTGCCTCAGGCGGCAGGCGACAACCAGCCGGCGACGAAATAGCCGGCCGTCGCGGTGACGGCGGTGAGCACCGTTCCCCAGGCGACGTCGATCAGGCTCAGCGAGACCGGCCAGTTGCGCAGGGTCGAGAGGTTGGTGAAGTCGTAGGTGCCGTAGGCGACGAGGCCGAGCAGGGCCCCCGCGCCGAGCGCCATCAGCCAGCTGCCCTGGCCGTGTGCCGGCAATACCGCGAACACGACCACGCCCACCACGTAGAGCAGGTAGAAGACGCCGGCCACCCAGAGGTTCGGCGGGTCGGCCAGGAGTTCGCCGAGCGCGGGCTTGTAGACGCGCGGCACCATGGTGGTGAGCCAGATCACGTCCAGCACCAGCATGGCGGCGGCCGAACCGAGATAGGCGGCGATGAATGGCGGCATTGGCGGGTCTCCGTTGTTCGGCCGAAGCAACGGGGGACGAGCCGCCGCTGTTTCACGCGCCATGAACATTTCGGCCCTCGCCTGAAACAATCTTGCGCCGCAGCCCGTAGCTGCCCCCGAACAACAGCGGGGAAGTGCGTTGCGACAGGTTGCGGATCGAAGTGCCGGCGGGCGGCGGATTGCGGTGGTGGGGGCTGGTATCGCCGGGCTCTCGGCTGCGTGGCTGTTGAGCCGGCGGCACGAAGTGGTGCTCTACGAGAAGAACAGCTGGCTCGGCGGGCATGCCAACACCGTCGATGTCGAGTGTCCCGAGGGCAAGGTCCCGGTCGATACGGGCTTCATTGTCTTCAACCCGCGCAACTATCCCAACTTCACCGCGATGCTGGAGCACCTCGATGTGCCGAGCATCGATGCCGACATGTCGCTGGGCGTCTCGGTCGACGATGGGCGGCTGGAGTACAGCTCGCTGCCGCGCGGCCTGTTCGGGCAGCCTGGCAACGCTTTCCGCTGGCGGTTCTGGCGCATGCTGGCCGACATCCTGCGCTTCTACGAGGAAACCAACCGCCTCGACGAGACAAAGGTCGACGGCGTCACGCTGGGAGATTTCCTTGCCGAGCGCCGCTACGGCGAAGCGCTGATCGAGGAACACGTGCTGCCGATGTGCGCGGCGATCTGGTCGACCACGGCGCGGCAGATCCGCGACTATCCGATGCGGTCGTTCCTGCGCTTCTTTTCGAGCCACGGGCTGCTGCAGGTCGTCAACCGGCCGCAGTGGCGCACCGTCGCGGGGGGCAGCCGCGCCTATGTCGATGCCTTGCGGGCGGAAATGGCGGGCGGGGTGCGTATCCGTTCGGCGGCGACGCGCATTACCCGCGCCGGCGGGCTGGTGGTGATCGACGACGCGGCGGGGCAGCTCGACACCTTCACCGACGTGGTGATCGCGGCGCATGCCGACGAAGCACTGGGTCTCCTTGCCGACCCTTCCGCGAACGAGCGGCAGGTGCTCGGCGCTTTCCAGTACACCGACAATCTCGCGGTGCTGCACGATGACCGGGCGCTGATGCCGAAGCGGCGCGCCACGTGGGGCAGCTGGAATTACCTCGGGGCGCGCGGCGACGATGGCGGCACGCCACTGTGCGTCAGTTACTGGATGAACCGGCTGCAATCGCTGCCGACGCGCCGGCAGCTGTTCGTGACGCTCAACCCGGTGCGGCCCCCGCGGCACACGATCGCCGCGTTCGAGTACACCCACCCACTGTTCGATGCCACGGCGCTCGGGGCACAGGATCGCCTGCACGAGTTGCAGGGCGAGCGCAACACCTGGTTCTGCGGCAGCTATTTCGGCTACGGCTTCCACGAAGATGCGCTGCAGTCCGGGATCGCCGTCGCCGAGGCGCTGGGTGCGCCGGCGCCGTGGAGCAGCCGTCCGAGCCGCATCGCGGCGGCCGTCCCGCGCGTTGCGGAGCCGGCCGAATGAGGTCGGCGATCTATGCCGGCACCGTGGTGCACAGCCGGCTGCGGCCGAAGCGGCATCGGCTCAGCTACCGGGTGTTCTCGCTGCTGCTCGACCTCGACGAGGTCGAAAGGCTGAAGAGCAGGGTGCTCCGCGTCGAACGGCCGGGGCTGCTGAGTTTCCGCGCCTCGGACCACGGCGATGGGGTGACGCCCTTGCGCGAGTGGGCGGCGCGGCTCCTTGCCGAGGCGGGGATCGACTGGGACGGCGGACGGATCGAACTGCTCTGCTATCCGCGGATGCTGGGCTTCGTGTTCAACCCGCTGACGGTGTGGTTCTGCCATGCGCGGTCGGGGGAGCTGCGCGCCATCCTCTACGAGGTGCACAACACGCATGGCGAGCGGCATACCTATGTGCTGCCGGCGCGGGTGATCGGCGGGGAGGTGCGGCACGTGGCATCGAAGGCGTTCTTCGTGTCGCCGTTCATGCCGCCCGAGTGCCTCTATCGATTCCGCATCGTGCCGGCGGGGGACGAGGTCCTGGTGTCGATCCACGAGCACGATCCGGATGGCTTGCTGCTTGCTGCCTCCTTCTCGGGCAAGCGCGACCCGCTGACCGACCGGGCGTTGCTCGGCCTGCTGTTTCGCTACCCGCTGATGACGCTGAAGGTGGTGGCCGGCATCCACTGGGAGGCGGCGATGCTGCTGGCAAAGGGCTTCCGCATCTTCGACCACAGGCCCGCCCGGCGACGCATCGACCACAGCGTGCCCCAGAGCGAGCCGAAGGCCGGGGTGCCGGCCGAATGAGCACCGTCCTTGCCGTCATCCTGCTGGCGCTGCTCTGCGCCGGCGCCATGGCCCTGGCGTGGCGGGTGGTCATCGCCACCGGCAATTCGGGCTGGACCGACGCGTTCTGGAGCCTGACCGTCGGGGCGGTGGGCGTGATCGCGGCGCTGGGCCCGATCGAAGGAGTGGAGAACACGCCACGCAATTGGCTCGTGGCCGCGATCGTCGCCGTGTGGTCGCTCCGGCTCGGCCTGCACATCGTGCGGCGGACGCTCCGGGGCAAGGACGATCCGCGCTATGCCGAGCTGAAGCGCGGCTGGGGAGCTCGCTACAAGCCGCAGCTCTTCATCTTCCTGCAGATCCAGGCGGTGGTGGCGCTGGTGCTGGCCATCGCGGTGATGGCGGTGGCGCACAACCCCGCGCCACTCGGGCCGGGCGATGCGCTGGGCGTGCTGATCGCAGCGTTGGCGATCGGCGGGGAGGCGGTCGCCGATGCGCAGCTCACCCGCTTTGCCCGCAATCCGGCCAACGCGGGCAAGGTGTGCGATATCGGGCTCTGGGCCTGGTCGCGACACCCGAACTACTTCTTCGAGTTCGCCTACTGGCTGGCGCTGGTGCCGATCGGCAGCGGCCATGCGTGGGGCTGGGTGGCGATCGCCGCGCCGGTGATGATGTTCGTGCTGCTACGCTACGTATCCGGGGTGCCGCCGCTCGAGGCGCACATGCTGCGCTCGCGCGGCGCGGCGTTTGCTGCGTACCAGCAGCTTGTGCCGGCCCTCTTCCCGCGGCCGCCGCGGCAATAGCAAAGGGCCGGTCTTGCGACCGGCCCTCCTGTCTTACTCGGCGGGGGTGAAGTTCATCGCCACGCCGTTGATGCAGTAGCGCTCGAAGGTCGGCGGCGGACCGTCGGGGAAGACGTGCCCCAGGTGGCTGCCGCAGGTGGCGCAATGCACCTCGGTGCGCACCATGCCGTAGCTGCGATCGACCGTCGTCTCGGTGCTGCCGGGGATCGGCTCGTTGAAGCTCGGCCAGCCGGTACCGCTCTCGAACTTCACGTTGCCCTCGAACAGCGGCGTGTCGCAGCCGGCGCAGGAGAAGGTGCCGGGACGCTTCTCGTGCAGCAGCGCGCAACTGCCGGGCCGCTCGGTCGCGTGCTCGCGCATCACCGCGTACTGCTCGGGCGTCAGCAATTGCCGCCACTCCGCGTCGGTACGCGTCACGCGATAGGTGTGGGTGTCCATGAATGTCTCCAATCGGCGGGTCTGCCCTCAATGTCGTGGCTTAGGACCGGCCATGCAAGCGAGGCGTTGTCACGCGCTCACCTCCTAGTACGCAGGGGCCGGCAGGAAGGTTACATCGTGGGTTGACAGTATAACTGCCATTGTGGCATCTAAACTGCCATGAACGAGATGCATCCCAATCGCCTGTCGGCGCGTGCCGAGCTCGCGGCCCTTACGGAGGACAGGATCCTCAATGGGCTGGCGACGGTTTTCGCCAAGGGCGACGAGTTCAGCTTCGAGCGGCTGGCATCGGAGGCAGGGGTGCCGCAGCGCACGCTCTATCGCTACTTCCCCAATCGCGAGGCGCTGTTCACCGCCTTCTGGGCCTGGGTGAACCGGCGGATCGAGGTACCGGCCCGGCCGGAGACGCCCGAGCAGGTCGTGGCGCATATTCCCGACCTCTACGCCGCGTTCGACCGGGGCGAGGTGCTGGTGCGCGCCATGTTGCACCACCCCTATGGCCGGGCCATCCGCATCGAGCAGGCCGAGGCTAGGCGCGAGAAGTTCCGCCTGGCGCTCGCGAGCCTGCTCGAGACGATGAGCGAGGGCGAAGGCACCGGCCTGCTCGCGGCGGTGACGGTGATGTGCTCGGCCACCGGCTGGGAGAGCATGAGGGACAACTGGGGGCTGAGCGGCCCCGCTGCTGCCGAAGCGGCGCAGTGGGCGGTGCGGGCTCTCATCGACGGAGCGCGGGGGCGTTCAGGAGCGGGCGGCGACTGAGGCGCAGACGCCTCGCCCCCGCATAACCAAGGAAATCCCATGATCCATCACACCTCCTTTGCGGTCCGCGACACATCGCGCGTCGCAAGCGTCCTCGCCGAGTTGATCGGAGGGACGCCGGTTCGCGCGCCGACCCCGCCCTTTCCGCATGGCGCCTGGCTCGTCGTCGCGGGCGATGCGCACGGCACCTTCCTCGAAATCGTACCCGAAGGCTCGGTGTTCGAGGCGGACTCGCCGCTCGGCGTCCGGCAGACGCCGCTGAAGCTGGCAGCCAGCTCGGCCCATGTGCTGGTATCGAGCCCGCTCGACGGCCAGACGATCCAGGATGTTGCGGCCCGCGAGGGCTGGAAGGCCCAGGAGGTGGAGACCGGCCTGTTCAAGATCGTGAAGGTCTGGGTGGAGGACGTCGTTCTGGTCGAACTGCTGGCGGCGGGTGAAGCGGAGCGCTACGTCGAGGCCTTCGGCGCTCGCGGCCTCGCGACCCTCGATGGCAGGCTGCGAGAGCTCGAAACCACGCTGGACACGGCGCTCAGGAGCAGGCTGCCGGCCGCGGTGCTGGAAGAGGCATTGGGGCGGCCATAGGCCGGAAGGAGGGGCGCGCAGTAGCTGCGCGCCCTCTCCAGTTCGGTGCAGCAGACAAGTAGAATCCTGTCACTGGCCGTTCAGGCGACAGGGCTAATACTAAGCGCAACCGTGGGGGGCGACCACATGCATGGACCCACGAAATGAACTTCGCCTATCCGAGACTTCACCTGGCCGAAGAGGCTTACCTGATCCGTCGCGCCACGCGGGCGGATCTTTCCGAGATCACCGATCTCGTTCGCACCGCGCTCGCCGCCTATCGCGGCGTCGCTCCCAGGAAGGCGCTCGAGCTCTATATCGAGCGTTCGACCAGGACGGAGGAGCGCTGGGAGCAGGCCGACCTTCTCGTTGCCGTCCAGTACGGGCAGGTGCTCGGCACCGTCACGTTCCATGAC
>JAEYTN010000059.1 GCA_023433985.1 Pseudomonadota bacterium
CGGACAGCGCGGCTCACCCTGCTTGCGGGTTGGCCAACCGTCCCAGACTTGGGCCTGGTGCAGGCGACCCCGCACCACCCAACCTCCACCGCACCAACCACTCGTCATGATCTCGCTTCGGTGCAGCAGACGAGGGGAGTGTCGCATGGGTGGTATCCGCGGGGATAAGTCGAGGCCGGATTTCTGCTAAGTCCCAGATCCAACGGCGTGTTTCTTGGCTGGTGGTCGAGCGCGCCGCGGCATTCCCACCAGCGTGATCAGGCCCGAGGCGATTTTCGCTTGCGCCGTGATACCAAAAGCGGCATGTCCACCCCGACCGTACCCGCCGGTACGGTGAAGCGCTCCGGCGCCATTCCGCACCCCGAACCTCGACTCCTCCCCCTGCCGTGCGTTCGTTGTCATTGCGGACGCCGGACTACTGGAGTTGATCATGTCCACTGTCGCCGTCACCGCAGACGCGCCGGCCAATCCGCGCTCACGCGTGCTGCTGGCCAGCCTCGTGGGCACGACTATCGAGTTCTACGACTTCTACATCTACGCCACCGCCGCGGTGCTGGTCTTCCCGCACCTGTTCTTCCCGGCCGGCAACGAGACCACCGCGCTGCTCGCCTCGTTCGCCGTGTTCGGCGCTGCGATGGTGGCCCGACCGCTGGGCGCGATCTTCTTCGGGCACCTGGGCGACAGGGCAGGGCGCAAGGTGACGCTGGTTGGCTCGCTCCTCACCATGGGTATCGCCACCTTCCTGATCGGCGTGCTGCCGACCTATGAGATGACCGGCTGGATCGCCACGGCGTTGCTGGTACTGCTCCGTATCGGGCAGGGCTTCGCGCTGGGCGGCGAATGGAGCGGTGCGGCGCTGGTGGCGACGGAGAACGCGCCGAAGGGAAAACGCGGCATTTTCGGCACCTTCCCGCAACTGGGCGCGCCGCTCGGCTTCATCCTCGCCAATGGCCTGTTCCTGATCATTGCGGCGGTGATGCCGTCGGACGATCCGTCGCGCCCGTCGACCGCCTTCCTCGAATGGGGCTGGCGCATCCCGTTCCTGTTCTCGGTGGTGATGGTGGCCGTAGGCCTCTGGGTGCGCCTGAACCTGGTTGAGAGCGCGGCCTTCGAGAAGGCGAAGAGCGCCGGCAAGGTGCAGCGCCTGCCGCTCGCCACGGCGTTCCGCACGCACTGGTGGGAGATGATCCTCGGCACCTTCTACATGCTGGCGACCTACGTGCTCTTCTACCTGATGACGACGTTCTCGCTGAGCTATGGCCGCGCCTCGACCGAAGCCGCGCCGCCGGGCCTGGGCTATAGCTACAACACGTTCGTCTTGATGATGATCGTCGGCGTGGTGTTCTTCGGTGTCTTCACGCTGGTTTCTGGCCCCTGGGCCGATCGCTGGGGTCGCCGCAAGACGCTGATCTGGGTGACGGTGGCGATTGCGCTCTTCGGCCTGATATGGACCCCGATGCTGGCGGCCGGCTTCGTTGGCGTGCAGGCCTGGCTGATCCTCGGCTTTGCGCTGATGGGGATGACCTTCGGGCCGATGGGCGCGCTGCTGCCCGAGCTGTTTCCTGCCAACCTGCGCTATACCGGCTCGGGCATGAGCTACAACATCTCGTCGATCCTCGGCGCCGCAGTGGCGCCGTTCATCGCGGTGGCGCTCTGGAGCTATGGCGGCGGCAGCCGTTCTGGGTGGGCATCTACCTCAGCGCCATGGCGGTGCTGACGCTGATTGCGCTGCTGCTGGGCAAGGAAACCCGGGACGTCGATATGGACGCGTGAGCGATGAAACGGGAGGGGCGCCGATGGCGCCCTTTTTGTTGGGGGAGTGGCGCGAGCAAGGTCGTGCCTGTTGCACCCCTTTCACCATCCGCGGGATGGTCCGCGAAGGACTACGTGCCGTCCACGTCCGGGGGTGAACGGATTCTGAACGACGCCCTAAGACCCGGTTCAATCCCCGAGGGATAATCCTTCGTTAACCATACGGGGACGGGACAATGGCTCAGTTCATCGACATTCTCGACGCAGTCGTCTTCATGCTTCCGGTCGCCATCGCGGCAGCCTTTGCGCTGAAGTTCGCGATCGGGTTCAGCCACCGGCACGCCGCACACTGAGCGCCGGCGATCAGCCCCAGTTGAAGGGGATGACTTCCACGATTTCGCCCGGCGGTGCGCCGGGGTGGTCTTCGGGCTGGACGATCAGCGCGTCCGCCATTGCCAGCGAGCTCGAGTGGCCGCTGTCCATTTCGAGGATCGGCGTCACCTGCAGGAAGCCGATGTCGCTGCGGCTCAGGGCGCCGCGCATGTAGTGGCGGCGCGGGCCATTGGGGGGCAGGGCGGCCAGGGTCGGCACGCCGATACGTGGCCAGAGCGGGTCGGAGTGACCCAGCAACGCCCGCAAGGCAGGTTTCAGGACCACCGTAGCCGTGACGAGGGCGGAAACCGGGTTGCCGGGGAGGCCGAAGACCAGCGTCTTGCCGCGGGTGCCGAACATCAGCGGCTTGCCCGGACGCATCCGCAACTTCCAGAAATCGAGCTCGACGCCCAGGTCTTTCAGGACCTCCTGAACGTAGTCGCGCTCGCCCACGCTGGCGCCGCCGGTGGTGATGAGGATATCGACCCCGGCATCGAAAGCTTCGAGCAGCTTGGCGTCGAGCTTCGGCTTGTCGTCGGGAACGATGCCGAGGTCGAGGATGCTCTCAGCGAAGGGCGCGAGGGCGGCCGACAGGCCGTAGGTGTTCGAGGCGACGATCTGGTCGGGACCGAGTGGGGTGCCCGGCGGCACGAGCTCGTCTCCGGTAGCGAGAATGGCGAGGCGCGGGCGCTTCGTCACGCTCAGCGACGGCTGGTTGGCGCCGGCGGCGAGGCTCAGCATTTGTGGCGTGAGGGCAGTGCCAGCAGGCAGGAGCTCCGCGCCGCGGCGGAAATCGAAGCCCATCTTGCGCACGCTGGCGCCGGGCTTCACGGCCTTGGCGAAGCTGATCTGGTTGCCGTTGGCGGTCGACTCTTCCTGCATGATCACGGCGTCGGCACCGATCGGCATGGGTGCGCCGGTGAAGATGCGGACGCACTGGCCGTGGCCCATCATGCCGACGAAGCGGGCACCGGCCTGCGCAGTGCCGGCGAGCTTCAGGGGCTTGCCCGGGAACACCTCGTCGGCGCGGACGGCGTAGCCGTCCATGGCGCTCGAATCGAAGGGCGGCTGATTGTGGGACGAGACGAGCGGCTTGGCGAGGACGCGTCCGTTGGCGGCGCCAAGCGGGATGGTTTCGCTGCCGAGGTCGGGCAGCTTGGCAATGATGCGGGAGAGTGCCTCGTCGACCGGGATCATCGGGCGAAGTCTCCCGACTTGCCGCCGGACTTCTGCTCGAGTTGAACGGCGAGCACCCGCATGGCGCGGTCGTGCGACTTGGCCATGTCGTACAGGGTGAGCGCCGCCACGGAAGCTGCTGTCATTGCTTCCATTTCCACCCCCGTCTGCGCCGTGGTTTCAGCCGTGGCGGTGACCAGCAGGGTGCCGCCGTCGCGGGTGATTTCTACCTCAACCCTGGTGAGCGGAATGGGGTGGCAGAGAGGGATCAACTCGGCGGTCTTCTTCGCCGCCATGATGCCCGCGATGCGGGCGACGGCGAGGGCATCGCCCTTCTTGAGGGCCCCGCCCACGATTAGATCGAGCGTATCGGGTTGCGCCTCGAGGCGGGCAGTTGCGATGGCCCGGCGGCGCGTGACCGCCTTGTCGCCGATGTCGACGATGTGTGCCTCGCC
>JAEYTN010000100.1 GCA_023433985.1 Pseudomonadota bacterium
CCTCAGCGCCTCCGTCACCGACCCCGCCTCGAGATAGACCTCGGTGAAATCCGGGAACCGCGCCTCCGGCACCCAGCCCGATCCCCGCGCCAGCGGCCGCCCGTCGGCGAACGAGATCGTCTCGTGCCGGACCAGCTGCGTGCCCGGCTTCACCGCCAGCGCCTCGGCCAGCCGCGCATTGGCCCGCTCGATCCGGTGCGACAGCAGCGTGCGGCTGCGCTCCCGCGTCTGCCCCGCGAGCCCCTCGTTGAAGCGCGTCCGCCGCCCCACCCGGTAGCTCAGCCGCTTCGCCTCGGCGACGAACGTGCCGCGCCCATGCTCGGCCCGCACCACGCCCTCTTCCGCCAGCACCGCCATTGCGCGTCGCACCGTATGCCGGTTGACGCCGAAACGCTCCGCCAGCGGCAGCTCGCCGTCGAGCCTGTCGCCTTCGGCGAGCTTGCCCCCGACGATGTCGAGCCGGATAGCATCGGCGATCTGCCGCCACAGCGCCACCCCTCCGGCAGGGGCTTCGGCGCCGCGGCTCAAGATTGTCATTGCAAATTCATCCTGGAGGCGTAGAGGGACGCAAAGTCGATGTACTTGTATAGCTAACTAGACAAGTTGGAGCAAGCCGGATGAGCGAAGCTGCGAACCCGCGACAAGAGAACCGGAAGGAAGCGATGGGGGTGCTGAGCCACGCCGCCCCAGGCCGCCTCGGCGAGTTGTGGGGGCGCTGGGCTGACAAGCCCGCCTTCCGCCGCGTGCGCGGCCCCGAAACCGGGCTCGTCATGATCCGTGGCCGCGCCGGCGGCGGCGGCAACCCCTTCAACCTCGGCGAGGCGACCGTCACCCGCGCCACCGTGCGGCTCGAAAGCGGCGAAGTCGGGCACGCCTATTGCCTCGGCCGCGACGGCGACAAGGCGGTGCGAGCCGCCCTGTTCGACGCCCTGTGGCAGCGCGACCCCGAGGCCGTCGAGGCCGAGGTGCTGGCACCGCTCCGCGCCGAGCAGGCCGCAGCCGACAAGCGCCGCCGCGACGAGACCGCGGCCACCCGCGTCGACTTCTTCACCATGGTGCGGGGAGACAATTGATGGACCTCTCGATTGAAGGCGGCTTCGCCGACGTGGTGCTGGGCGCGCAAGGCGTCTTCCGCGCCACCATGGAGGCCCTGGCCCGTCCCGGCCGGCCGCAGCCCATCGGCACCGACGCCGCTCCGCCGGCACCGCTGATACCCGAACTGGGCGCCATTGCGCTCACCCTGTGCGACGGCGACACGCCCGTCTGGCTCGACCCCGACCTGCGCCGATCCGAAGCCGTCGCCGCCTGGCTCGCCTTCCACTGCGGCTGCCGGCTCACCGACGATCCGGCCGAGGCCCATTTCGCCCTCGTCACCGACGCCGCGCTGCTGCCCCGCCTCGATACCCTGGCGCAGGGCACCGACGAATATCCGGACCGCTCGACCACTCTCGTCCTCGCCACCGGCATATCTGAAACGCCGGTGATGCTGAAGGGCCCCGGCATCAAGGGCGAGCTGCGCACCGCCCTGCCGCTGCCCGGCGGCGATTTCCTCGCCCAGTGGGTCGACAACCGCGCCCGCTTCCCCCGCGGCATCGACCTCCTGCTCGTTAGCAGCGGCACGGTGACCGGGCTGCCCCGCACCACCCGCATTTCGGAGGCCTGAGCCATGTATGTTGCCGTAAAGGGCGGCGAGGCCGCCATCGCCAATGCCCACCGCCTGCTCGCCGACCGTCGCCGTGGCGACCGCAGCGTCCCGGCCCTGCGCCTCGACCAGATCGTCGAGCAGCTGGGCCTCGCCGTCGACCGCGCCATGGGCGAAGGGTCGCTCTACGATCGCGAACTCGCCGCGCTCGCCATCCTGCAGGCCCGCGGCGACCTGATCGAGGCGATCTTCCTCGTCCGCGCCTACCGCACCACGCTGCCCCGCTTCGGCTACTCGAAGCCGATCGATACCGGCGCCATGCTGATCGAACGGCGCGTCTCCGCCACCTTCAAGGATCTGCCGGGCGGCCAGTTGCTCGGCCCCACCTTCGACTACACCCATCGCCTGCTCGACCCTTCGCTCCTCGGCGACACCCCCGTGGACGCGCCCGCCGCCCGCGACACCGAGCCCGAGACGGCTCCGCGCGTCACCGACCTGCTCGGCCACCAGGGCCTGATCGAGCCCGACGTCAACGAGCAGCAGGACGAGATCGGCGACCTCACCCGCGAGCCGCTGGAGTTTCCCCTCAACCGCGACCTCCGCCTCCAGGCGCTGGCCCGCGGCGACGAGGGCTTCCTCCTCGCCCTCGGCTACTCCACCCAGCGCGGCTATGGCCGCTCGCACCCCTTCGTAGGCGAAATCCGGATCGGGGAGGTGGAGGTGGAACTCGACATTCCAGAACTCGGCTTCGCCGTCTCACTCGGCCGCATCCACGTCACCGAGTGCCAGATGATCAACAAGTTCAAGGGCAACCAGAAAGTGCCGCCGCAGTTCACCCGCGGCTATGGCCTCGTCTTCGGCCAGGCCGAGCGCAAGGCCATGGCGATGTCGCTCTGCGACCGGTCGCTGCGCGCCCGCGAGCTGGGCGAAGACGTCAACCACCCGGCGCAGGATGAGGAGTTCGTCATCTCGCACTCCGACAACGTGCAGGCCACCGGCTTCGTCGAGCACCTGAAGCTGCCGCACTATGTCGATTTCCAGGGCGAACTCGGCCTCCTCCGCGAGATGCGCGCCGAGCACGACGCCGCCGTCGAGGCTTACCAGGAGGCCGCAGAATGAGCCCGCTACCGCTCCTCGCGGTCTTCCCCTCGGGTGGCCGGCCGAACCTCCCACCAATAGTAGCCGAAGCCAACGAAAGCGGCTGCCACCACGCCGATCGCGATCATTGCAATGGTCCCGACATCCATTTCCGCCACTCCACCACCGGCCGGAGCAATGCGCCATGACCGAGTCACGTTCCGCCGCGGGTGCCATCGCGGCCTACAACTTTGCGTATCTCGATGAGCAGACCAAGCGGATGATCCGCCGCGCCATCCTCAAGGCCATCGCCATTCCCGGCTACCAGGTGCCCTTCGCTTCCCGCGAAATGCCCATGCCCTATGGCTGGGGCACCGGCGGCGTGCAGGTCACCGCCTCGATCATCGGCCCCGCCGACGTGCTGAAGGTCATCGACCAGGGCGCCGACGACACCACTAACGCCGTCTCGATCCGCGCCTTCTTCGCCAGGGTGGCCGAAGTGCGCATCACCACGCACACCGCCGAGGCGAGCATCATCCAGACCCGCCACCGCATCCCGGAGGCGAAGCTCACCGAGGGCCAGGTGTTGGTCTACCAGGTGCCGATCCCGGAGCCGCTGCGCTTCCTCGAACCGCGCGAGACCGAGACCCGCAAGATGCACGCCCTCGAGGAATACGGCCTCATGCACGTGAAGCTCTACGAGGACATTGCGAAGCACGGCCGCATCGCCACCACCTACGCCAACCCCGTGGAGGTCGAGGGCCGCTACGTCATGGATCCCTCGCCCACGCCCAAGTTCGACAACCCCAAGATGCACATGTCCGAGGCGCTGCAGCTCTTCGGCGCCGGCCGCGAGAAGCGCATCTATGCCGTGCCGCCCTACACCGAAGTCGTGAGCCTCGATTTCGAGGACCACCCTTTCGAGATCCAGCACTTCGAGGAGCCCTGCGCCCTCTGCGGCGCCACCGGCGTCTATCTCGATGAGGTCATCCTCGACGATCGCGGCGGGCACATGTTCGTCTGCTCCGACACCGACAATTGCGAGGATCGCCGCGACCACGGCCACCGCGGCCCGCTCGCCGGCCACGCGCTGGAGGCTGCGGAATGAACACCGAACCCCTGCTCCGCGTCAGCAACCTGACCAAGTACTACGGCGACCGCCTCGGCTGCGCCGATGTCGGCTTCGAGCTCTGGCCCGGCGAGGTCCTCGCCATCGTCGGCGAGTCCGGTTCGGGCAAGACCACGCTCCTCAACATCCTCTCGACCCGCCTCGAGCCCAGCTCCGGCGTCGCCGAGTACCGCATGCGCGACGCGACCTGGCGCAACCTCTACCACCTCTCCGAGGCCGAGCACCGCTTCTTGATGCGCACCGACTGGGGCTTCGTGCACCAGAACCCCGCCGACGGGCTCCGCATGACCGTTTCCGCGGGCGCCAATGTCGGCGAGCGCATGATGGCCGTCGGCAACCGGCACTATGGCACCATCCGCTCCACCGCCATCGAGTGGCTGAGCCGCGTGGAGATCGCCGAAGACCGCATCGACGACGAGCCGCGCGCCTTCTCGGGCGGCATGCGCCAGCGCCTGCAGATCGCCCGCAACCTCGTCACCCATCCGCGCCTCGTCTTCATGGACGAACCGACCGGCGGCCTCGACGTCTCGGTGCAGGCGCGCCTGCTCGACCTTATCCGCGGCCTTGTCGCCGATCTCGGGCTCTCGGCCATCATCGTCACCCACGACCTCGCCGTCGCCCGCCTCCTCAGCACCGCATGATGGTGATGAAGGACGGCTACGTGGTCGAAGCCGGCCTCACCGACCGCGTCCTCGATGACCCGCGCGAACCCTACACCCAGCTGCTTGTCAGCTCGATTTTGCAGGTGTGATGACCATGACCGCCCTCCTCACCGTCCGCGATGTCGCGAAATCCTTCACCATGCACCTCCGGGACGGCCTCGTCCTCCCCGTCGTCCAGGGCGTCGCCTTCGAGGTGAATGCCGGCGAATGCGTCGTGCTCGGCGGCCCCTCGGGCGCCGGCAAATCGAGCCTGCTCAAGATGGTCTACGGCAACTACGGCGTCGATGAGGGCTCGATCAGCCTCGTCCACCACGGCCAGCCGGTGGACCTCGCGACAGCCGGTCCCCGCACCGTGCTGGATCTCCGCCGCGACACCATCGGCTATGTCAGCCAGTTCCTCCGCACCGTGCCGCGCGTCTCCACCCTCGATGTCGTCGCCGAGCCGCTGATGAGCCGGGGCGTTTCGCGCGAGGAGGCGGGTGAGCGGGCCCGCCGGCTTCTCGCCCGCCTCAACCTGCCCGAGCGCCTCTGGTCGCTGCCTCCTGCCACCTTTTCGGGCGGCGAGCAGCAGCGCGTGAACATCGCCCGCGGCTTCATCGCCGCGCTGCCGATCCTGCTCCTCGACGAGCCGACCGCCTCCCTCGACGCCCGCAACCGTGACGTGGTCGTCGCATTG